>CALZJV010000166.1:0-17089 GCA_945787595.1 uncultured Desulfobacterales bacterium
CTTGGCATAATCATCCTGGTGTTTCTTATGTTCAAAATGAACGACTCCCTTTTTATGCTTTTTATAGGCCGGATCCTTTAGTTCGATCACATCCGGTACAGCCTTGGCATAAATTCCGGCAGCAACACATAACACAGCGGTCGTAATGATTACCGATACCAGTAAATGCTTTTTAACCATAGCCTCTTATCTCTCCTCCTTTATAGTCTGTTTTCCTTAAATATTCTTTCCGCTAAACCCATTCAATAATACATATTTTTATCAGGCTGAAATCGCCCTGTCAATGACAAATAGCTTCATTTTCAGAAGCGGAATAGAAAAATATATAATGATTACAATAGAATAAAAAAGTTAATCCAGTCTATTTATTAAGCTACAAATTGATTTGCCATAATAGTTCAGCCACTAAGGCATCAAGCCGCAGAGGCTATAATATAATTTTAGGCCGTACTTTTTTCCGCATCTTTTGCTTTTTCTTCTTCAGGTTTTTTTTTGCCGAACATCTTGGCGCCGATGATACTGATTTCATACAAAACCATTAACGGCAATGCCATCAGGATCTGGGTGATCACATCCGGCGGGGTCAGGATGGCCGCTCCGGCAAAAAATAAGAGCAGGGCATATTTTCTGTTCTTTTTTAAAAAATCCACCGAAACAATGCCCAATTTGGCCATAAATGTCAAAACCAGGGGAAGCTCAAACACCAACCCGAAGGCCAGTAAAAGCTTGGCTGAAAAACCAAAATATTCTTTCATGGAGGGGAGCGGTCGGATGGTGTCGGTGGCGAATCCCATAAAAAATTTAAATCCCCAGGGAAAAACAACAAAATATCCGAACAGTGCTCCGCCGATAAAAAAGAAGGATGAAAGGATAACGATGGGAATCATCATGCTGCGTTCTTTTTTGTATAGCCCCGGAGCCACAAACATCCAGAATTGATACAACAATATCGGACTTGCCACTATCAGTCCGGTGAGAAGCGACACTTTTAAATAGGTAAAAAAAGCTTCGGGCAGTCCGGTATATATGAGGGTTTCCCCCTCTTTCATGACATTTATCAAGGGTTGGACCAGGATACCAAACAACCGTTCTTTGAATCCAAAAGATACCACGAAACCGACACCGATGGCGATAAAAGCGGTAATCAGTCGTTTGCGGAGCTCTTCCAGATGAGAGGTAAAGGGAAGTTTTTCGTCCTCACGCATCGTCAACGGGTCCTTTTGCTTTGTCATCTTTATCATCATCAGTTTCGGGTGATGCGTCCTGCATCATATTTTCATCCTTCTGAGATATATCCGTATTTGTATCCAGATTATCAAATTCCTTTTTTAGGTTTTTTAAATTTCCAAAATCATCTGAATCGGATTCGCGGTCACTGTCTTCCTCTTCGGTTTTTTCATCATCGGATCCGGTTTTGTCCGCCGTTTGCTTTTCAGGCTTTAGATTCAGATCAACCGCGTCCTTGACCTCACTGCTGATGTCGTTAAAGGTTTCTTTTACCTCGGATAGTTCGCCCTCGAGCTGAATTGTCTCTTTAAATTCACTGGTGGCTTTTTTAAACTCGCGCATTGTACGACCCAAAGATTTAGCCAGATCCGGTAATTTTTTGGGGCCGATGATGATCAGGGCGAGGGCAAGGATCACGAGCATTTCAGGCATGCCGATGCCAAACATAAGTCTCTCCTAAATTGGTATTTTGTTAAGCGGCCATTGGTTCAGAGGTCAGAAAACAGAAATCAGAGAACAGAAGTAAGCAATTGAAAAACCAGCATTTTTTTCTTAAATATCCATTATCCGCCATCTATTTTCTGTCATCGGCCTTCTTTCATTTCATGTGTGCCATAAACTCTGAACGGTCATCAAAAGAATTGTTTAAGTACTTGTTTAGGAACCAAGTGTCAAGAATAACCGGCAGCCGAAATCAAGAGGTCGATTTTAATACCAGAAAATATAGTTTCCCGGTATGCTTGAGATGTCCCGCGGCAATTTCTGCGTAAGTCCCGTTTCCCCAAAACAGATCGGCCCGGCCCGGCCCTCTGATTGCCCCGCCGGTGTCCTGATTCAACGTAAAGCGGGAAAAGTGCTGCCAGCTGTGAATCTGTCCGGTATCGTCGATCAACGGCTTTTCCGTTTCGATGAAAGCCAGAGCAGCCGGAGGAAATAAGCGGCGATCCAGCGCAATGGAACGTCCGGGTGTTAACTTAACATTTATGTTGCCCAACGGACCGCTGGGCTCAATTTTAAAAAATACGTAGCTAGGGTTATAATTTAAAACCGCATCGATTTCATCAGGATGATCATTCAAATATTCCCGAATTTTTTGCATGGACATGTCGGCCACTGAAATTTTTTCCTCATCGATCAACAACTTACCGATGCTGCGATACGGCCTCCCGTTGGTGGTCTGATAATGGACATTGAAAACTTCGCCATTATCCAGTTGGACTTTTCCCGATCCCTGTATTTGCAGGAAAAAGACGTCTACCGGATCCTCAGCCCAGGCCAGAACCTCGGCCTTGTCCTGAAGTACACCGTCCGTATCAATTTCACTGCGGTCATAATAGGGTACCACCGATTGATCCGCATAACGTCCGATGATTCTTTCACCTCTGAATTTTTCATGAAAAAGTGATAGGTCGATGGTAATCAGATCCTGGGGGCGGGTGTAAATCGGAAATCGATATTGCTCACTACGGACGAGACTGCCCCTTAAGAAGGGTTCATAATATCCGGTATATAAGACCTCTCCCTTGCCATCGCGTCCTACCGAACGATAGATTCGATAATCGGATTGAATAAATTCTTCCAGGTCCTTGCGGGCAGGCCGGGTTTGAATATAATCCAGGAAATGCTGCAGGGATTTAATCATATGTTCGGTGTCGTATTGGTCTTTTCCGAAAATAAACGGACGGTCGGCGGGTATTTTGTTGAGGTAGGACAGACTTTGTAAAATGCTGTGCTCCAGGCCGTTATAGGCCATATCATCTAAAAAATCCGGGTACGACCGGGAGGAGATCGGCTCCATGGCGTTTTCTCTTGTCGGTGGTTTTACCTTTTGCTTACAGCTGGAGACCAATAGCGCGAAGATTATGACATAAAGTATGATAGTCAGGTACCGGGAATTAGTTTTTTTTTCCACCGATCGGTCCTATTTATTAGCTTTTTTTTGATCTGAAATTCGTTTATATGATCCGCTTTTTCCACCGGATTTTTCAAGAAGCTGAATACTGGAAACAGTCATTTCCCGGTCATAGGATTTGCACATATCATAAACGGTCAAGGCCGCTACCGACACTGCGGTAAGGGCTTCCATCTCGACACCGGTCTGATCAATGGTGCGAACTGAAGCTTCGATGCGGATTCGGCTATTCGTCTCGTCCGGTTCAAAGTCAATCTGCACATGGGTGAGACTCAAAGGGTGGCACATGGGAATGAGCTCGGATGTTTTTTTGGCGGCCATGATACCGGCAATTCGGGCGGTTTCCAGAACATTTCCTTTTTTAACTTTTTGGTCCCTGATCATGTTGAATGTCTCCGGTTTCATTGCAACTGCGCCTCCGGCCACGGCAACTCTAACGGTGGGCTCTTTTTCGGTAACATCCACCATTCTGACGCGTCCATTTTTGTCTATATGAGTAAATGAAGACATGATAGTTTCCTAAGAATTGAATAATTGTCAATCAGCAAAGTCTTCCGTTTTTTTTGTCACAGTAGTTTTAATTTGATTCAACGTGTCCGTTAACACTGCAATGACATTCTCCCGAATATCGCCGGCCACCAATAAAAGCATCACGTCGTCCCCGATCGTAAGATCCCTGTCCTCTGCGATTTCAACCCGGATATCCAAGATGCCGGGCTGTTTCTTTTGCTGCGAGACGATTTGGTCCAGTTTCTGGTGGTCCACGGAAACTCTGAGCTGTTTTACCTTGCGCCCATCGCGGGATGTGCCCCGCACAATACCATTATGGCACAGAACCATTCCGACCTTATCGAATTCCGGGTGCTGCTTGATCGTAGCCATCATTTCAGAAATATTCATAAAAACTCCCATATTCAGAAGACAAAGATCAGAGATCAGAAAACAGATGCCAGAAACCGGTTACCGAATGCCGGCAATCATTCAACCCTTAATGCCGTTAAACTCAGGCCGCCAGCCTTATAAACTCTATGCTCTATGCTCTATGCTCGCGACCATCATTTCCTCTGCCTGCGCCAGGTCCTCCGGTGTATTGATGTTGAAAAACGAGATAAGGTCGGGATCCTTTTGAAGCAACACACTTTCCGGAATGTATTTAATCCGATGGCCGCGAAAGGCCCATTGAATCTTAAATTTGTTTTCTTTAAGGTGTTGCTCCGCATTTTTTAGGCAGCGTTTCGAATATATCGCACACAGCGGTTCAAGGCCTGCGGCCGTCTCGGGCATGATAATGTCTGTATTGTTTTCAATCTGTTCAACAAGGGTTATAACCAGCTCCTTTTTTAAGAAAGGCGTATCGCAAGCCGAAAAAAAGGCAAATGGATTCTTCATGTAAAAAAGGCCGGCATGGATGCCGGTCAGCGAGCTTCGAACTGAGAAAATATCGCTAACAATGGTTAAATCCCAATCAAGAAATTGCAGGGGATGGTTGGTCACTAAGATGACTTCAGCGAACAAATCTGAAAACACATCATACAATCGATCCATTATGCGCTTGTGGCCCACACGAATAAACGATTTATTTTGACCGTTAAAACGAGTGTTCAACCCGCCGGATAATATCACTCCGGTGTAGGGAAATGTCATAATCTTTGTTATCCTATTATCAATTCCGCCAAGTATCTGTCCAGACTGAACATAAGAAAATTAGCATTTAAAATCAAGGTAAAATCAGACTGTTCATTGCATATTGCCAAAGCAGCTGACAATGATGTTGATCTCGCATCCAAAAATGGTATACAAAGGTCAGAAGACAGAGTACCGAAGACAGAAGACAGATAGTGGAGAATGGGATACAGAAGTCGGAATACAGAAGACTTCAGCAGGACAGATGGCGGAAGTCAGGCAAGAGTAAGAACAAGTTAGGGACTTCGCCCTAATCGGATTAGTGGAAAAATGGGATAAAGAAAAGGTATCAAAGTGCTTACATTATTTTCTTGTAGAATAGATCTATATCCGCTTTCCACGCACAGTATTCTATCTTTCCAATATTCCAAGTGGCTTATAGAAGCAGAGGGGCGTAAAAAGCAATGTAATTCCAGAAGCTTGTAGGAATTCCGATTGACTAAATAAGACAAGGGATAGTTATATGGGGACTCGCGAACATAAGCAACATGCACCCAAAAAGGTTACTATTGGTATCATTACGGTTTCAACTACCCGGGCCCTGGTGGATGATAGCAGTGGGAAGTGGATTAGCAGGCAAGCTGCCAATGAAGGCCACGAGGTGGTGTATCATCAGGTCATAACGGACGATGCTAAAATCATTGCGTCCACCGTGAGGAACGTTATCCGCGATCAAGGACCCCAGGTGATTCTTATGACCGGCGGGACGGGTATTGCGAAAAAAGATGTTACCATCGAAGCCGTAAATCCCATGTTTGCCAAACTGCTGGCTGCCTTTGGGACCCTGTTTGCGAATTTGAGTTTTGAAGAGATCGGATCGGCTGCATTTTTATCGCGAGCAACTGCAGGTGTCATTGAAAATACCGTCGTATTTTGCATGCCGGGCAGCATCAATGCATGCAAGCTGGCCTGTCGAAAGCTGATTTTTCCCGAGCTGGGACATTTGGTGAAACATGTGAAGGAAGGCTAGGTCTAGGTTTATCCTGTCAACAAAGGTAGGAACCTTCCTTTCCTGAAATGCGCCAATCCTTTTAAAGCACCTTGATGACGACTAAGGTCTCGTCATCTTTCCTTTCAACAGGGAAACGAAAACTCTCCAAGGTGTCAAACATCTCTTTAATGATTTCATTTGCCGGTTTATGGGCATAGTCGCGTATGGCCCGGTTAAACCGTTCAGCACCAAACAGTTCATCTTGTTCATTGTGGGTCTCTTTAATGCCATCTGTTCCGATTAGGATGATCTGTCCGGTGTGGAGTTGTTTTTTGGATTCTGCATAAACCCAATCTTTCATAACGCCCAGTGGCAATCCTTCACCCCCAAGCGCTTCAAATGAATCCTCTGAGGGGTCATAGAGCATCGCCGGTTCATGGCCGGCGTGCACCCAGCGGAAGCACCTTTCCTTAATGTCAATCTCACTGTAAAACAAGGTTATAAAAAGGTTGAGATCCTCTATATCCCTTACTAGACGTTGATTGACATCGGCAACCAACGCCGTGGACGATCCTGGATTGAGAACGCGTTCCCTGAAAAACGCACGGGCGGTTGTCATTAACAAAGCGGAAGAAATGCCGTGTCCGATTACATCGGCAACAACGATTCCGATTTTTTTCTGCTCCCATTCCACTGGTTGAATGAAGTCATAATAGTCGCCGCTGGTTTCATCGCACCAAATGCTCTTACCTGCAATATCATATCCCTCGATCTGCGGATTGGATTTGGGTACCAGGTTTTGTTGGATCATACTGGCCTGGGCCAACGACCGTTGGACTTTTTTAAATTGCGTTTGATCCGTTGTGGTCTTGCGATACGCGTCAATTCCGCTTTTAATGGCCTTGCCTAATGTATCGGCCGGACATGGTTTGGGATGAAATTGAAAAATGCTGCCTTCGTTTACTGCTTGTATGGCCGTGGACATATCGGCGGAGCCTGTCAACATCATCCGCACGGTATCCGGATTGGTCTCTTTTACCTGGCAGAGAAATTCAATGCCGTTCATACCCGGCATAGAGAAGTCGGAAACAATCACTGCATAGGGCCCGTTTTCTTCAATTCTTTTTAAGCCCTCCTCCGCGCTTAAGGCGGTTTCGATACGGAATTTATTTCTCAAATGCCGCTTAAGGCCCGCCAATACCATGGCATCGTCATCGACTAATAAAACCTTGCTTTTCATTACCCGTTCCTTTCTGTTAACTCCCTGCAAACCTGACGCCATTGAGGTATTCGACCTGTTATTTCCAGTTTATCCAGGTATTCGGTGTCACACTGCAATTCGGTGTCCCCTGCGGAAGGAGCTTGTGCTTCATGTTCCATTGTATTGGCGACATGAACGGCGGTAAGCAGTCCTATATTTTGGGTCATGCTTCTTGCCGGTAAATGATGAAAGGCAATTGCTTCAATGATTGAGTATTCCAAGCGCCACAGCCCCATTAGGTACGCGCCTATTTCAGCATGACTGGTTCCGAAGGCCTCATATTCCATGTCCAACAGGTTCCGATCGGTGCCTTGTGCTTGGTCCAGGACCTGCCGGTAAGAATCTTCAAAATTGGTTGCTAAAATGAGTTTTCCCAGATCGTGCAATAAACCGGCCATCATGGAATTATTTATCAGGCCCTGATCCAGGTTTTCATTTTTAATGATTGTTTTGGCATACATGCTGACCGCCAAGCTATGATTGAAGAGCTCGTCAATGTTAAACCAGGAAAAACTCTTCTGATTGAATTCAGAAAAAATCTTTACCGAAAGTACGAGTGCTTTGATTGTGTCCAATCCAAGCATCATAACGGCTTGCTCCGGGCTGTTTATTTTTCGAAAGAGTCCGAAAAACGCAGAATTTACCATCTGCAGGATTTTGGCGGTCATGCTTAAATCTTTTGAAATAATTTCTGCCACTTTTTTGATCGCGGGATCATCAGACTGCATCTCCGCTACAATCTCGGTGTATATGGAGGGCATGCTGGGAAGAGATTCGATTTGGGAGATGATACTTTTAATGGATTCATCCGACAAAAAATCACGCAGTGCAAAAAGCTTGGCCAAGGTATGCTTCAATACCTGAGCATCACAGGGTTTTGAAAGACTTTGATGAGCCAACCGGACTGATTTTAACGTCATCTCCTGATTTAATTGCCCTGAAAGAATGATACGCACGACATGGGGATGCCGCTTCTTTACTTCGACCAACAGTCGTCCCCCATCCATTTCCGGCATTTGAAGATCGGAAACGATGACATCCATAGGCTTTTTACCAAGGATATTCAGCGCCTCGCGGCCACTGGCTACAAAAGTCATGTCCCATTCCTGGCGCATTTTACGGAGCGTTCGCTGAAGGCCTTTGAGCACCAACGGCTCATCGTCTACAAACAGGATCCGCCTTTTTTTTTTATCATTCATGTTGCTCTGGTTCAGATGCTAAGGGTAGGCTGATAATAAAGGTCGTACCTTTCCCTTCGTTTGATTCAAGGGAGATAGTGCCTTTATGTTTTTCCACAATGACGGAATGGGATATTGCCAGTCCCTGTCCCGTACCTTTACCCACTTCTTTCGTGGTAAAGAAAAGATCGAATATTTTATGCCGAATTTTTTCCGGGATACCGGATCCGGTATCGCTTATATAAATTTTTGCCCAATTATCCTCACGACAGGTCCTAATGTGGATCGTACCCATTTGGGTTGGGTTGTCTTTGTTTGCTTCCGCGATGGCGTGGGCGGCATTGACGATCAAATTCAGTATTACCTGATTTAGTTCTGCCTGAAAGCAAGGGACGATCGATAGGCTCGCATCAAAGTCCGTTTTTAACTCTGCCACATACTTCCATTCATTACGGCTGATGGTAATGGTTTTTTCAATTTCGTTATTGATGTCGACGGGCTCTTTCTCTTCACCTCCCGGGTGGGCGAAAATCTTCATGGCCTGAACAATTTTGGCGATGCGTCCCACCCCCTTGAGCGTGTGCTGGATGGCAACCGGAATTTCCTCCTCGAGATAATCAAGGTCGAATTCCTCGATTTGTTCTTCCGCGGTCTCAATCAGCTCATCTGTCAGGGAACCTGATTTGGAGGTTTCTAGTAATTCTTTGTATATTTTTATGATATTAATCAAATCATTAGATGCATCCTGGAAGAAACGGGTATTGTCTCCTACAAATTGAGTCGGTGTATTGATTTCATGGGCGATACCGGCAGCCAGTTGTCCGATTGCTTCCATTTTCTGGGACTGTTGCAGCTGTGCTTCTAATTTCTTGCGATCTGTTATGTCCGCTCCCATAATGGCGATGTCATATATGCTATCATGATCTCCGATTAAGGGCTGGATTGTTATACCTAAATACCCCTGCTGATCACTCGGTCTGCGGAATCCGATATTATCTATCCGGATCGGCTGACGCTTAATCCGGCTTTGAGAAATGCCAGCAAAAACTTTATCCCAATCACACTCCACTCCGCATTGATTCAGGGACAAACCCATCACATCAGCCGCATTCGTTTCGAACACCTTTTCAGCCATCGGATTCCAAAAAACAATTTCATTTTGATTCGACAGACCGATTAAAAGCGTGGGAAGAGACGAAATCAGATGTTCTATATCTTCGTATGTTGGTTTAGGTAAGCTAAACAAATTTTCCATGGTCCCCGTTAAGATTAAATCCTTAATTATGTACAATTGTATTATCGGCCACTCCAATGGAATCTTTATTTTTCTCCTTGACATCGCGCATTAAAAAAAATAACTGAACATACAGTTATGATTTTAACAGCACCAACCCAAGAAACTCAAAGTTGCGGCCGATTTGCTGATTCAAACCAAAAAGCGAAAAACCTGATCTACGGCGTCAGATGTCGTCGGGCATAGGCGACTATAGCCAAACTACATCTTCCTTCTATCTGCGGCAACTTCGACAAGCGCTCAACTTAAATCATAGAAAGGAAAAAGCCATGAAGTTTTTTAGGGTAAATATGACAAACGGGACCATTGAGACCCAACAGGTTTCGAATGGATATGAATACCTGGGGGGAAGAGGGTTAACTTCGATCATGATAAATTCTGAAGTTCCGGCTGATTGTGACCCGCTAGGTCCTGAAAACAAGCTTATTTTTGCACCCGGTTATTTAAGCGGGACCCCGCTGATCAACACCAGTCGTCTATCTGTGGGGGCCAAAAGCCCCCTCACTGGCGGGATCAAGGAAAGCAACGTGGGGGGCACGGTTTCGGCCGATTTGGCGCGCCTGGGGATTCATGCAGCGATAATAGAGGGCCGGGCTCCGCAAGGAGAATTGTATATTCTTAAAATCGATTCAAATGGTGATGCTTCTATCGCTGACGCCAAAGCGTTCAAGGGAATGCGGACCTATGAACTTGTTGCAACACTCAAGAAAAAGTACGGTGCCGACCACAGTGTGACCTGTATCGGACCAGCCGGAGAACTGCAACTGACTGCTGCTTCCGTCCAGACCACCGATGCTGACGGTCGGCCCTGCCGGGCGGCCGGACGCGGAGGGTTGGGGGCGGTCATGGGAGCCAAGGGTCTCAAAGCGCTTGTAGTAAGTATGGGTGGTAAATCGGCCGATACATTGGCTGATGCCACAACCTTTAAGGAGGCGGCCAAGGCTTATGCCCGGGATGTGAAGGCAGATGAATTTAGCGGTGAAATTCTTCCCGAGCTTGGATCCGCCGCTCTGGTGGGGCCAATCAACGCCGCCGGGGCTTTCCCGACCTGCAATGCAAAAATGGGACAGTTTGAGCAAGCCGACAATATCAGCGGGGAAACCATGGCCGCCCTGATTAAAGAACGTGGCGGTAAGACGACCCATAAGGGCTGTTCGCAGTGCATTATTAGTTGTTCCAATGAATTCGTGGATTCGGAGGGGAAATATATTACGGCGTCATTGGAATACGAAACCATCTGGTCTATGGGCGGTATGATCGGCAATGGCAGTTTGGATGACATCGCCAAACTCGATAATCTCTGTGACGATATCGGATTGGATACCATCAGTACCGGAGTGGCGATTGCCGTGGCCATGGATGCCGGTTACAAAGATTTCGGCGATGGTCAAGCAGCCATAAAAATGGTTGAAGAAGTTGCAGATGGAACCGAGTTCGGCATGATCCTCGGCAACGGTCCTGCCGCTGTCGGAAAGCATTTCAACCATGACCGAGTGCCGGTCGTCAAAGGCCAAAGCATAGCAGCTTATGATCCCAGACTACGCCACCAGCCCAATGGGCGGTGATCACACTGCCGGCTGGGTTGTAGATCAAAATTTAGAAGATTTTGGGGGAACCCTTGATCGATTTTCAGCCGAAGGTCAGGTGGAAGCTTCCCGCGATGCCCAGATTCACATGGCAGCTGTCGATACCGTGGGAATTTGTGACTTTGCGCAGACGGGATTGGCCTCACCGGAGGGGATAGAAAACGTTTATAAAATGGTTGCGGCCAAGATGGGCAAATCTTTCGGTGAAGATGATTGGCATGCATTGGGTTTGCGGGTGCTGAAGGCCGAGCGGGAATTCAACCGCAAGGCCGGATTCACCAATGCGGATGATCGGCTGCCCGGAATGTTCTACCAGGAACCATTGCCGCCCCACAACAAAGTGGTTATCATCAGTGATGAAGAGATGGATAACACGTTTGATTTTTAAAAGATTACACCAAAATGAAGATTCGGGTTATATTATCCGGGACTTTGAGTAAGTCCTTTGCGGTTCACGATCCGGTCTATGGAATGGAAGTTGAAATTCCAGAGGACTCAACGGTGGGGGATCTGATATCGCACATCGATCTCCCCGCCAAAAAATTTGGCATGATATCGATGGACGGACATTTGGTTAAGGCGGGTAAACTACTTCAAGAAAATGCGGTTGTGCGGGTCTTTCAGCCTATCTTTGGGGGGTAACCCTATGGTGATGAAAATCACGCATAACGTGGCTGTTAACTTTCATCCCATTTTGATTCCGTTAAATCAGCTTTTCGGGGCAATTTTAGATTTTGAATTTTGGCCTCCGGCCTCTCCGAGCATTAGGCTCTACGAGCCGGAAGCCGGAGGGGCCATCGGGGCCTACCCTCCGGCGTGTAAGCCTACGGGCTGGAAGCGGCCCCGGAGGGATTGCGGCCTCCGGCCCGTGGGGCCTCTAGGGCCTACGCCCTGGAGGGATTTGTTGTATCGCTTCGCTTTGTCGCTAATAAGAAAAGATAGAATTCCTTAACTTTAGGCACTTTAGTTCATTTTAGCTCACTTTAGGCACTTAACAAGCACACCCTTTCAGGGAGGAACCAGGGTAGGGTCCTCCCTCCGGACTGGAAACTGGACCCGGGTATCTACTCATATCTCAAGGTGATCTTTGGGGTCGGCGGATGGACGATTTTTACTTTTTCCATTGCCAGCTGATGCCGTCTGTAAATATCTTTCACCACCTGTTCAACGGATTCTAATTTCGGTTTTCCATAAATTGATTGGTAATGTTCGATCTGTTTTTTCACCAAGGGGACCAATTGTTTGTGAGTTGCCAATTGCTCCGGGGTAAATTCCTGGCCAAGTCCCTCGGTGACCAGCTCCACGACATCATAATCATATCCCAGATCTTTAAAATCACTTTGTCCCGGTTCAAGACCGGCTGTAGGTACCCGGTGGACGATGGATTCATCCACTCCCAGAAACAATGCCATGCCCCTGACCAGTCGTTTTGACAAACCGGCGATGGGACTGCAATGAACCGCACCATCACCAAACAGGGTGTAATAACCGATACCGTAATCTTCATCTTTGTTACCGGTACCGGCCAGTAATTTTTTTTCGGTGGCGGCTTTTGTGGACAGCACATTGGCTCGTACTCGAGATATCAGGTTCCCTTTGTGGTAGTCTTTTTCGAAAGCTTCCGGGTTGGTTACTTTAAATGCCTCCACCGGCTTTTCGATGTTGTGAATCTCAAAGCGGATACCCAGCGTTTCTGCCAGGATTTGCGCATCTTTGACATCTTCCATTTTATTGATGCTTGAGGGAAGAATGTAGCCGATAAGCTCGAGTGTATCGTCTCTGTTTGAGTTGTAGCGGTCAAATGCCGTCTTTATCAAAGCCGCAACCGTGCTGGAATCGACGCCGCCGGACAATCCCACAATACAGCCGGTGGATTCCATTGTTTTAGCTGTGTCGATGATAAAATCACCGATTTCCTTACAAACCGTTTCACAGTTAATTTCGGGCAGTTTTATCTCCTTCATTATACTCTCCCGTTGTTTTTTTTCTTATTTTTGCTGGGACGGACACCCAGGGTGATGAAAATCAGGCCTAACGAGGCTCTTAACTTTGATCCCACATCCCATTTTTATTCAGTTAAATCAGATTTTTTAGGCAATTTTAGATTGCGGATTTGTTTTATCGCTATTGATATTCCTTACCGGCAACAATTTGTCAATATTTAACCTTATTCTAATGATAGAATACCCGATAATATTATTAAGAAGGGAGAACGTAAACCTGGAGCCGGGATGCAATCCGTATTAGGAAGTTTTAAAGGGATCACGGATTAAGGTGTTTAAAGCGTCGCATCTTGAATAGTGATTGCAGAGCACATTCATAAATCAAGGTTTGACGTCAGACACTTGATATAGCATAATTAATTCATTAAGTGCCTTGCATATGAAAGCCTCCAACTCGTGCAAAATTCAGGTATTAAATATACGGGACATCAATATGAGCCAATCGGAAATTATTTTTAAAATCACTGAAAGCAAACAATGCCCCTGTTATAAAAATGACGATGAATTTAAACTTTCGGGAAATGCTTTAGAGCTGAAGCTTGATAACGAAAAAATATTTATCACCAGCGCCGTTATTAAGCCTCCCCCAGCTAAAGAAACATGCCGTATTTTAATCAGCGATCTCAACCGGATACTGATTGAAAATGAGAGCGTCGATAAGATTCCAGCGAAGGCGTACAGCTGCAGCGGTTGTTCCGGCGTCATCAAGGTTGAACCGCAATTCAGATCGAAAATCATAACTGCATCAAAAACCCAGAATAACTTTCAACGTGCTGATATCAAAGCAGATATTCTTTGCAACTTTTCAATTTTCCAATCCCTCGACCGTCGCAATCTGCGAGACGTTATTTCCCTGCTGAAACAAAAAAAATTTAACGCAGGTGATATCGTTTTAAATAAGGGGGCTCCGGCCCAAAACCTATATATTATCCTGTCGGGAGCGGTCGATGTGTTGGACGAAAAGGGTGGGCGCCTTTCTACCCTGAAAAAGGGCGATGTCTTTGGTGAAATGAGCCTTATCAGCGGAGATTCTGTCGGTGCGACCATAAAAGTTGTCAAACCGGCTAAAATCATTTTTATGAAAGGCAAAGATTTTCGGAACGTATTAAATAAATTTCCATCAATCCAAATGTATTTGGCGCGTCTGCTGGCTCAACGGCTGGCCAAATCAAATGTCGTCAGGGCGGAGGAGATTTCCTCTGGAATGATCGGCAGTTTGTCTGAGCTGCCGCCCGATGAACTCGTTCAGACATTGAACCTAAACCAGAAAACCGGCAAACTGACATTTACCTTACCGAGCGGATCGGCTGAGCTGGCCTTCCGCCGGGGCGAACTTGTCACTGCGGTATACAATGAAAAAGCAGGGAAAGAAGCCTTCTACGATATTATAAAGGAGAAAGAGGGCCAATTTAAATTCCATAGCAAACTGTCTGCGAGTGATATGAATGCACCTGTGATGGGGTCGGTTACGGAAATGCTGTTGGAGGGCTTAAGAAGGATCGACGAAGAAAACAGCAGTAATTCTTGGTCCACTCTTACAAAAGGCTAAACTGTTAGACACCGAATATCCGGATCTCAATCATCTTTCGATTCATCCGCATCGAAAAAGCAACTTTTTGTCTTTATAATATTTAGAACTATTACGCCAGGTGGACAACAAGAAGGCTGCATATGCTCTTGGATGACGAATTAGGTAGTTTCCATCCATAAATGGTCTTTTTGCCCAATCTCGGCGTCAATCGGCGCGTTTGTTTGTGCGACGTAGCCAGCTACGTCTCCGCACAAATGCTTGATTTCCTTGACCTTGGACAAAAATCCGCATTTCTGGATTGGAAACACCATCAAGTGCCCAACTGATTTTAACAGATTTGTGGATGGGCACTAGGTAAAGAGGCTACCTTTTTCCTAAATTAAGGCGATCTTCTTTACCCATCGTTTTCTGGGGTTTTACTGCAAGTTGGTCTTTTTTCTCAAGCATTTTCTTCTTCCATTCCGTATAGCGGGAAAATCTTTGGTGCAAGCTTCTACGGTACTCAGCCAAACTCATTCCCGAATTCCTGGCCTTACGCTGTAAGATTTCCTCGGAGTAACCAATTCCATTCCAAAGTTTACCGTTAAATATTTTTTCAAAATGACTGTCATAGAGAAACCCGAATTCGACCATAGACGGCAGGGGTTCCTGGTATTTATCACTCAGTCCAAACTTAGCGAAAGGGAATCCACGCGATAGATCCAGATGATAACCGATCAGCCTCTTATCGGGGTTAACGGATATTAGGGCATGGGGCACGCAGTTGTGCTGGGGAATGTTGTATTTTACTCTGAGCCAATCGGTCAACTCTTTTCCCGATCGCAACTGAGCCTCATTGAACGATGAGATTCCTGTTGGTTTAAGGAGGGAAGATTTCAACTTTTTTGTTTGACTCTTTTTTCGATTTTTTATGTTGATTTCTTCGAAATCATTACCTTCAAAACAAATACCAATGAAGGCATGATTCAGGTTTAGATAAATTTTCTCATCATCTGCCCAGATCGAATTTCCGGCATGAAATGCGGCATGGTCTTCTTGAACCAGTCGATATACGCGCCCGAAACGATCAATGAAATAATTATAGGACTTTTTACGTAGGAGATATTTAATCAGTCGTTTGCTGTATTTGAGGATAGAGCGATTCATCTCCGGCATGAAGGGGTACAAGTCACTTTCCGATGCATGATATACAATACCTGAGATTTTATCCCTAATTTTGCTATCCGGCGGCCAATGATCCGAATTTTTAGGAAACCGATAGTATTCGCGCGGCAGATTGGAAATGGCGTATGTTGTGATTATCTGCAGTCGATTGCTATAGATTTCGCGATCGGGTGTTTTTTCCACCAACCAGATTGGATCATTTAAATATTTGGGAATCTGCAACGGTTTTTTGTGATATTTTGAAGGCTTGACGACGGGAGAACGCGAATGGTTTTCGGTTTCGGTCGTCTGAGAAGATAATATCGGTTTTTGGAAACTGGACGCCGATGAGGAATTTATGATCGGTTGAGAAGCTAGCGCCATCAAAATGGGATTCTGAAAAAATTTGCGATCTAGCCCAAGCTCATTATGATGTTTTGCAGGTTTAGCGATTGATGGGGGTGAATGGTTTCCGCCTTTGGGCGGCTTAGAAGATAATAATGGTTTTTGGATGATTTGATCCGATCTAGAATCTATGGCCTTGTGGGAAGTCAGGGCCAACAGAATGGGGTCATTTAAATATTTTGAGATCTGATCATCGCCATTTTGATAATTTACAGATTTGACGACAGATAAATTTAGGCTGTCACCGCTCTTGGGACGTTGGGAATAAAATATCGGCTTTCGGATAATAATTTTTTTATTCGCTTTTTCAGTCTGCTGAGGATTCAGATGGATTCGTGCGCCGAGATTAAAGCTTCTCATCAAGGGGGACACTGCCGTGCCGACGCCCAAAATAAAGAACATTAGAATTGCAGACCCAATTGCATACCGTAATTTGTAAAGCCACAAGAATTTAATATAGGGAGTAGAAATGACGCCGTTGCGGATAAGATTTTTTTCAGCTTTTTTACTACCGGGCCAAATCTTTTCAGCCTTATCCAAAAGCTTTTTGCGAAAGGCAATTCCGGCTATCGGGGGGTAAAGCTTGTATGGTGCAGATATCTTTTGATGCTCATCTATAGCCTGTTGAAGGAATTTTAGCTTTAAAACGGGATCTGGGATGACGACGGATAGTTCTTCGATAATTCGCCGATAGTTTTTCGGCGGCAATTTTAAGGAATATGTCGTGTCCATCTCTGTTCAATTAATGTAATCCCTGCTCCTAAATGGGGCGACAAGTCGGAGCGCAGGCCCTTATCATTCTTTTTTTGTTCTGATAGTAGAAGAATTGGTAGAGGGCCCGCATTCCAGCACCTTTCGATGATTTGGTGTGCCTATTAGGTGTTAACGAAACAATCGGGGATTAAATGATACATTTCACCACGCAAAACCTGAAT
>CALZJV010000166.1:17142-20930 GCA_945787595.1 uncultured Desulfobacterales bacterium
AAAAACGATACTTCTCAAACACCTCTTTATCTTTTCTCAGTTAAGAAGAGGCTCTATATTCTAATTTTCATGCATGGCGGCGATCAGAGCTCCTTTTGCCGTGGCATTGAGCGGATCTTCCGCAATCCGGATCTTGCTGAAATCCAAAGGGATGTCCTCCATTTTCAAGAAATGTTCAAAACGTTCCTTGAAACCGCGTGCCTTGGCTGTACCACCACTTAACACGATAGGAATCGGGCGGTCTAACTTTAGCGAGGTGGATGTCTGAACGATGCTTTCTTTGAGACATCGCACCAGGCTCATAATCAAGTCATCGTAGTATATATGCAGCGCATCCTCGATATCATTGCTGGGTTTTTTTTGGAGATCAAAACCATTTTCCTTGATACTTCGCACTCGAGTATTGATTGTGCCGGTAACTGAAGCCGCCGCGTCGTCAATATAATCGCCCCCTTTATTTATACTGAAAGAGACAAGAGGTACGGACAGGTAAGCTAGACAAACATTGCACATGCCTCCGCCGGCGCTGATACCCAGACCGGTAAAGCTTTCATCTTCCAATTCGGAAAAAATGACCGCCAATCCCTCGTTAATGCTTCTGCTGGTATATCCTTTTTCGGTTAGATGGCGCTTCAAAACAGTCTCATGATAGATGATATCTGTCTCGGAACCTTTTGGCGGATCGGGTATAGAAAAATTTAGTTTCGAATCAGAATTACCAGAGGATTCGATCAGTTCGTTTAGAATTTTCTTAATAATTTCAATTGAATAAGACTCCTTGGGATTCAGCAAACCCAGCCGCATGGGACGCCGGGTTTCCGTATTGAGCATATTGGCGAAGACTTCAGCCCCATCGCCGAATACGATCAAAGAATTGTCGATTTTATGATATTTTATCTGGTTCTGAGTCAAGATTTTCTCGGTGAATTTGGAATAATCCACTGAAATAAAGGCATTGCGTTGAGAGCAGAAATCAATTTTTCCATTTTTCTTCTCGGAGAAAACGATTTTAGACGTTCCAATGTCTACGCCCACCACTCTTTCTTTCGAAGTTCCAGCCTTTCCTGTCGTTTGATTGGATTCTATCCCGATTTCGGTCTCACCCTTATTTTTGTTTTGCATCATTTTAATGTCTCCTATCTCCTTGTTATTCCCGTGCTGGGTTTGTTCATGGCTTCTTCATGGTTTAAGCAAAGATTATGCCGAATTAAAGGTGAGGATAAAATTTATTATAAATATAGCAGGTTATAGGATCCTGCAGTCGATTTTATCAAAGCCAGCGACAAAAAAATGACGGATTTTCCGCCAGGGTCGGATTGAGTGTCATCCGGATTTTAAAAATTATATAAGATGTCGAAATGGTGCGAAAATTTAATCTTGACCTGCAACGTGGGTGTTAATGGTGGTAGTTGTTTGCCTTATCCAAAATCTGTCGGAGTTCGGCCGGTGTGATTGCCCGCTCTACCGCCGCAAGAAAATCCCAGAACAAACCCAGATCCCGTCGCTGCACTTTTTACGAGCTTTGTGAAGTGTCAAGCTCGAAGCCAAAATAAGCCTCGATTCTAAAAGAGATTGTATCCGGTAAAACTTTATTAATTTAGATTAAGGGTGAGAGATTTAATGACCTGGTGCGGCAGATGGGTGCGAGCTCGCGGATCCAGTTGGTAAGGGTTGATGGCTTAATCTCAGGGCCGAATTTTTCTTTGATTTGCTGGCAGACTTCGCTTCGAGTGTAACCCAGGTTGTAGAGTGAAACGCCGTCCAGGATTATAGGAACCGGGTAATGTTTGCCTTTGACGATCTGGGCGGTAAAGGTTTTAGCGCATGCTTTACTGCGGTAGAGCTGTATAGTTTCAAACTTTTTTTAGCGCCGGCCGCGC
Organism: uncultured Desulfobacterales bacterium; assembly: GCA_945787595.1. Next base: position 19,023 of record CALZJV010000166.1, read on the forward strand.
TTGACCACTTCCCTGCTCTCGCAATACGGGCAGCGATCAGCTCGGGTGTCTGCCAACTGGTTGCGGTATTGCCAAAACAAATTGAAGTGGCGGTTTGGTTTTATTTTTTTGAAGGTGGATTTTGTTGGCATGGGGTTGATGGTTAGATCACGAATTAGGGATGTGGTGTGTCACGATTTTGGGAGGGAAAACTCACGGGTTTGGGCTCACGAGTTTTGTTATGGTTTAGCGTAGCACGAATTGGGTAATTTGGCTAGTGCTGGCGGGAATTCGTGAGGTTATATCACGAGTTTGGGATATGCCGTCGCTGAAATTTTTGGGTTGTTCGTTACGGGTGGTTTGGGTTGTGTGATTAGCATTGATTTAGTTTTTTGAGTAAATTGTTTATCGATCGGCTTCGTTCAGGGCGGGTTTACAGGTTAAGAGGGGCTGTTAAAATTTAGAGACATGGATATAAGGCGGATTAACTGGTTAGAGGAAGGAAGAGGCAGGGTAAAAAAAGCATAATTAAAAAGGTTGTGGCTTCTTAGAAAGCCGTTGTTTTCCCCGGAGGTGCCATCCTGTAAAAGAAAGGGTGAACAGACCAGCAAAAAAGATGCACGGGCATCCCGAGAAGCCACAACAGGATTTAGGGGCTCTATTTAAAGAGATTGTCCTGACGCCCCGGGGCAAAGACATGAACCCGGAACTTGGACCCGTGGTCGCCGCCTCACCGGAAAGAAGGCGATCATATCTCTCGGGCCGGAGCAACAGGATTGAATAAAAAAAGCCCTCAACATTTTCAAGGTTCCCAACTATTCCGGGAAAACGGGCAACTGGAAAATCAACCAAGTCTGGGAGTTGATGGAATAGTGTTACATGTTACAGGCAAAAAACCCCAAAATGAATACGTACTGTCTATCTTTATTTTTTCACCCCGTTTTCTATAAAACCGATCTTTCTTTTTTCTTCTTCGCCTTCATTCACCAGTTTATCGAGAACCGTAAAAACAACCTGAAATCTTTCCGCGGTCTGGTTGCGCAGCTCCTCCAGCTCGCGCTTTAGCTCGGCATGATCAAGGACCATCTGACGGAGCTTTACAAAGGCCCGCATAATTTGGATATTAACCTCAATGGCTCGGTCGCTGTTGAGGATGCCGGAAAGCATCGCCACACCCTGTTCGGTGAAGGCCATGGGCACGTACCTTGTGCCGCCCCTGTTTGAGATCCCAAATTGGGATCTCAAGCTCATAAACTCCTGATATGAAAGCTCAAACATAAAATCTGTCGGAAAAAGGACTTCCATTGAAATCAAAATGCCAAACGATGAAACTTTGGCGGCGATGTCGGAAGCCGAACATCTGAACAGAGATTTCGTATCATTGATGATTTCGGGAAATAGCCTTAATGAAGTAGTGTCGAGGAAGCTTTAGGGCTTTAACAATCTGGAATCGAAGCTGAAAGGGCGTGGCTTGTTTATTTTAATCCTAGAAAAGTCCTTGTGGTTCGGATTGAGTAAATAAGAGTGATGTTCGGTTATCACAGCACTGGGTGTCTTTAGTACTGCGGAAGTCCGATTTTTGACCCAGTCATCCCCGATAGTTTGGATGTCTACTGGGGCAGGACTTTGTTGCCAGGTTTTTGGCATATTTTTAGGTTTTAATTCGGTAATCAGGCTGGATGGGATGTCAACTCTAATGCGAACATAGTGCTGAAACAATTCAGAATAATCGATCATGTTCACCATTAATTCCAAAGCGGCAGTCGCTAAATAGTCAGAGGTGTAAACCATAGCGGTTCCAAGGCTATTCCAGCGGCCTCCGTACCTTCTGGCACCTTCTCCATCAAAAGCGCTGGCAGAATGTTTGTTCTTTACAATTCGCCAAGCGGTAATCATGAAAAGACACCGTGTTCAAGCCGACCGAGCAAA
>CALZJV010000167.1 GCA_945787595.1 uncultured Desulfobacterales bacterium
TAAATGAGGTGTTCAAAATTCACTCCCGTTTCCAAGAAGTAACACACGATCAATATCTGTCAAGAAAAGAATAGAAACAACGTGTAGAGCAGATGGCTAGTAGAATTTACATGCAGGTGGGATTTAATTCCCAATAAATCACCGAACGACTGCACCGCGATGACGACACCGGGTGCCGCATCCTCGCAAGATATTGTCTGTTATAATGATCGAATGGATTGTGTCTTTCTTAACCACGAACCAATCGAAACATCGTGAAAAGCGCTTGATTGTCGCCCTTATTTCGTCGGCTCCCTAGTTTAGCCCTTAAAAGCGCCATCTTTTAAGTTGGCGTTTACCAAATGAGTCCATCTCATCGTACAGATGATCTTTATTTTCATCGAACTTCCAGTGCGAGATGAACAACACACCGGACACTGCTGCAAAAACTGAAATTCCCAGAACAATAAAAAACATAATAGTCTCTCCACTGCCGAAGTAACGGCTGCCAAAATTTTTAATTCTTTCTAAGCTTACTTTATAATTTAACCTTTGTCATTTAATTTCTGACTTCTTTGCGCTGAGGCAGTGATTCTAAAAAAAAGCCAGCCATAGACACTGGCTGGCTTTTTTTAAATTCCCAAGCAGCATTTGCAACGGGGCCACCACCCCCTATTATTAGTCTTTGAATCTTCGGTGTAAAGTTTCAAAGCCTCACTCCAGAAACTTTCATAGACTGCTCTTTCCGGGAGCAGCTGTGAAAACTTTTAGAATATCCTTTCCGGGGATGTGACTAAAATATTTCTGGAGGCAAAAGAGCTCAGAACCTCAGTAATTGACGAAATACCCAACGAAGGCGCTTTGTGAGCGCCCTAAGAATTAACACTATTCCTTCTTATGCGGGCAAATCAATCTGCCACCTGAACGCAATTCCGACTCTAAAAAATTTTCTCTATCTAAACTAATTCACTTCGTTAGCTCTAATAAACTTCTTGAGCGTTAGGTTATTTTTGCCTTGATATCTTTTATAACAGATGTCATCCATCAGTTTTTTGACAATATGTATTCCGAGCCCCCCGACTTGGAGGTTATCAAGATCATATACTTTTTCTGGAGGTTTTACTCCAAGTGGGTTAAACGGTATGCCCTGGTCTTCAACCCGGATAGTTAATACATCATCCATCAAGGTAAATGTGAAATAGATATGGTCCTCCAAATTGCCTTCATATCCATAGGAAACGATATTGGTGAACAATTCGTCTAAGCAGACATTAATCTCAAGGATAGCGCTTTCTGATAGTTGAGTTCTTTCCCCGAAAGCATGTAACTGCCGGTTTAAGGTTTCTAACTCGGAAAGTTCCATATTGAGCTTAAACGAATAATTGTGAGGCTCCATGATTTTTTCACTTTTTCTGAAAGTTAAAGGTTTCCCTTAGCTGCCTTAGCCTGGAGGCGCCGCAATCAGAGGCGGTTATTCTTGGATGAGAACTGATTGAATCCCTGCCCGCTTTTACCTTAAGTTAATATCAAAAATTTTGCCATTTCTTGAGTAATCGTCTATATTTCGCCTAACCAATTGAATTTGTTTGAATTAATATCGGATTGGTTTAAAATGCCTATCGATAAAATTAAAAACCGGTGCGGGATATAGCCAAAAAGTGGGGCAAATGCCTTGGAATAAACTCGCCTTCTCATGCTGGTTTTGTAGTCTGACGAATATGAAAATATCATTGTCCTCAAATTAAGCTGCTTCTTCCTTTTTAATGCAGAATCAAAAACTTAGGTTATGTCACCCATCATAGTGGAAATACCCCACCCGTCATCAATGATCCATCGGAAATTTGCTCATCATAAATTCGTGAAAGCCTTAAATCTGTACAATATCCGCAGGCAGACCATTCAATCCAGGCTGTTTTACCATCTTTGGCATTTTTTTTGCTGATCAACTGAATATTGTTTCACATGAGACATTGCTTCATCTAATTGAAATTGTCTTCTCAACCACGGAGAGATTGAATTTAAATAGACGGGAGCGATGGGCAGGCTGACTCCAGACTCGATAGATATACTACAATTTACATTGAAATTTCATGAGTTAAATACCGGAATTAAAAAGAAGGGAGAAAACAATGCTTAAAGAATTCAAAGAATTTGCCATGCGAGGAAATGTGGTCGATATGGCCGTCGGCATTATTATAGGGGCGGCATTTGGAACCATCGTCAAATCTCTGGTCGCAGATATTATCATGCCGCCAATCGGTTTATTGTTAGGAAATGTTGATTTTTCGAATTTATTTATCGTTCTTAAGGCGGGTAGCACCGATGGTACATTCGCGACCATCGCCGAGGCACAGAAAGCCGGTGCTGTCACGCTCAATTACGGTTTGTTTGCCAATACCATCATCAGCTTTCTGATCGTGGCGTTTGCGATTTTCCTTTTAATTCGTGGTATTAACAAATTGAAACACGAAGAGGTAGCACCTCCCGAAGAACCGACCACCAAAGCGTGCCCGCAGTGTCTCTCAGAAATACCTGTGAAAGCGATCCGCTGTGGTCACTGCACCTCAGAACTGGCGCTTGTCTAGCCCAGGTGGCCATAAGCGGGTAACATGCATCACCCGGAACTATTTAGTTTCCATCCATAATTGGCCTTTTTGAGCAATCTTCGCATTTGCTTGATATTGGACAAAAATTCACATTTCTGGATTGGAAACACCTATCGGTGCCCATCTACTTAAGGTGTTATTTGTGGATGGGCACTATTTAATGTAAAAGGGGGTGATGCGGTCCGTAATAGCCTTCCTTATTGCGCTGATTGGGGAAGGATGACTCTTAAGGTCACCCTGCGATCTGAGGCCACATCGGGTTGGTCAAATTCTTCGATTAAGGGCTCTTGAGATCCGATGCCCGCGGGGGAAAAAATTTTTGCATCCAATCCGGAATCAACGAGGATTGTTAGCAGGGTTTGTGCTCGTTCTTTGCTAATTTGCAGATTAATGGCTTCCGAACCGCCGCTATCAGCGTGTCCGATGATGTCAATCCGCAATTTCTTGTCAAATACCTGCGCCAGCGCCAATAACTTTTGTATGTCCTCAACGATTATCGGAATCTTCGTCCGTTCAGTGCGTGCGATATCACTGCCGGCGGGTTCAAAAAATACGACATGTCGGCGCACACGTCGCATTACCGATTCAAACTCAATTAAATCCGTATTCGTTAGTTGGGTATCCGTAAATCCGGCAACACCCGGCAATAAACTAAGTTTGGATTGCAAATTTTTAATCCACTGCTGAGTCGCTTGGCCGCTGACAACCAGCACCCGGCCTTGCAACGCCAGGTTTATGGTTGCGGTCGGCTCCAGTACTGTATCAATATCGACAACCTTATTCAGTTGAATGGCTTCGATCCAGGGCAAGGTACGAGCAATTTTACGGGTCGCCAGCAGCCACTCGTGCGGTGCAGAACCGGATGCTTTTACTATGCCACCCGCATATTCAATGGCAACGGTATCCGGAGGCTCTAACATTTCGACGATACGCTGAGTGGCAAATGCCGGATGGGATGAATGGAAGGCTTCCCACCGAAAACCAATATCGTCAGAACTCATACCGAATGAGGCTATGAAGGTATTGGGGTCCGCGGCCAGTGGGTCGCGCAACCCGATGACATGCGTCTTGCCGTCGATTTTTCTAACGTCCGTGACGACGATGCCCGGTTCATTTTTAAGCCGGGATTCCAGGCGGGACCATTTCCTGAGGTCATTGAACCAATACAGGGTCCACACAACAATCAGCCCCAGAACCGCGGCGATAATAAACCAAACGAGAGGGGAGTTTTTTTTAGTCTCCCCCTTTGATTGGGCCTGAAGACAATTTTCGAGCAGGTAAAGGGTATCGTTAAACGGGGTGGAATCGCCCGAAAAATTTTGGAGTTGTTCTTTATGATTGATATGAATTTCTTCCAGAGTTTCGCACAAAGTGGTCACATAGTCCCGCGGCGGATTTCCGTGAATAACTGCTGCCAGAAATGCATGCGGTCCCTGCTCGATCCAGACACTTCGCTCCCCGACGCGCAAGGTTTCGAGGCTTTCTTCTTTTTGCGCGCCGAATGAGTCCTGCACAAAATCCTTAATCGCCGTCAGCATGCTGGAAACCAGATCCGGATCATGGGCAAGCTCTGCTTTCGAGACCACGTGCTGCAGCACCAGTCCGGTATCCTTATGAATCAGAAAGATCTGCTCGACATGATATATCAAGCTGTGTAGGAGGACAACTTCGGCAAATGATTTATTTGTGCGCAACGCTTCCAGGCGCCATTTGAGACTTTTAAATGAGAGGCTGTGTTCGAGTACCTGATTAAATCCCTCGATCATTGCCTGGATGGAAGATGCAATGGCCTTGCGAATTGCCGGTCCCATGATTGGAAACAGGGCATCAACCAGCACTTTGCGATCTTTTTTTATGGAGGTCTTGATGGCATTCGCTGTAATGGGTTCCAATACGGTTTCAATTTTAGTATCCTGGGCGGATCTCAGCGAAATTGCTTCCGGCAGAACCCGGCTTACGTCACTGGCGAGGAGTTCCCGATTATCAATGCGATCCTCCAGTTTCTCCAGCCGCACTTGGGTAGGGCCCAGCAGCAGTTGTCGGAGTTCGCCGAGTGAATCATCGGATGAAGACGCGTCTTGCAACGCTTTTCTTTCCTTTTTTTCCGATTTTAAATCAGTCATTCTTTACGTCACCCGCTTCAAAATTAATTTTTTTAGCCAGTTCATCAGATGTTCGTAACGCCACCTCCAGGAGAATCTCCGACAACGTCGAACGGGCCACTTTATCCTTGTTCAGTTCTTTAACGGCCAGTTCAAGCGCCTTGGTAACCTCACTATGCTTTTTGGAGATCTCTTGGGACAAATTTTTAGTAAGATCAAGCAGCTGTTGACGCGTCTCGCGGGCATCTTTGCTTTGTCTATCTTCCAGCCGGCCTATATCACTGCTAATTTTCTTGGCCATGTCTTTAATTTCTTTGGAACTTTCCCGGGCTGTTTGAGTGCGCATGGATTTCTCAGTTTTGAGCCTATCGCTCAATGCATCGATTTCTTTTTTTATGAATATCTCAACTGCTTCCAGGCGCGTGACGGTTTCATTGCGCGACGCTTCGATCTGTTGTTGCATACGTTCTTCCAGCATAATAAACCGTTTCTCATAATCCTTCATTTGATGGCCGAAAATAATGTCCCTGATCTTATCGATGCTCTGATTCTCGGTGGCCTCCTGGGCACAATCCTGGAGTCGACTGCCATGCGGACAATCCATTCCGGGACTACTTTTTGGAGGTGTTTGGTCGGTATTTTTTTTTCTATTGGTCACCGATCTGCTCCTTTCGTTACGGGTTAGTGGTATTTTAGTTCAATTGTTCAAGTAAGGACGTCAGGAAAAACATGTTAAACATTTAGGCCAAAGGCCAAGTATTTTCAAGTAAAAATAAACTATTGAGAGGGTATATAAAAAATGTTAAGGAAAAAGACAAGCATCCGCCTGAAAAATCAACTTTGAGGGATTAGATGGCTCCAATTAAGAAAAAGATATGCCTGCTCGGGTCTTTTGCAGTGGGCAAGACGAGTTTGGTAGAACGCTTTGTCCATGATCGGTTTGATGATAAATATTTGACAACCATTGGCGTTAAAATCAGCCAGAAATTATTAGCACCGATTCACCCGTTCAATAGCAGCCAAATGGTTCAACATAACTTTCTGATCTGGGATATCGCCGGTTTTGATAAATTTAATGCAGTAACTCTCAACTACCTTCGGGGCGCCTCCGGTGCCCTGGCCGTGGCCGACCTGACGCGGCCCGAGACTTTGACGGATATGAGGAACCTGTGCGATCAATTCCTGTCGGTCAATTCCGAGGCCAAACTAGTTTTTGTTGGAAACAAAATCGATATTTTTCAAGGTCATGAATCCATTTTAAACGAATTGGGGGAAACCGCCCGGTCCTATGCCACGCACTATCTTACAACTAGCGCGAAAACAGCGGAAAAGGTCGAAAACGCCTTTATGGATCTGTCGAAAAGTATCCTATAGTAAGTCATGAAAAGTATTCTAAAACAACTTCTCACGTGCAGAAATCTGGGAAGCGTCGAATTTAATCGGCAGTTTCAAATCGTCGCCCTCGATGCCACGGCCTCTCATATATTAAAATCTTTAGGTCATGCTGATCATGAGAAGAATCTTCTGGACGTGTTTCCAGAGCTTATCGGCTCGGAAGATATCGCCCGGGAAATAATCAACACGCAAACCGGGGATTTGCGACTTGATTATATTAATAGGACCGATCCATCCGATCAACCGCTATTCTTTAATATGATCGTATTGGGCAGTGACACGCCCGGCTTTGGGTTGGTTATCATCGAGAATGTCACCGATATCGCCCGAGCTTTTCAAGCCATGAACCAGCAGAGATACGATTTATTTCTGTATCAGCGGAATCAGGAATTTCGCAAAGAGTTTTTGAACAATTCCATATTGGGAAATTCAAAGGCCATCCTCAAAGTCCGCGAAACCATTCAAAAAATAAGCGGCTATCCCAATGCGACCGTTTTACTGACAGGGGAGACGGGAACCGGTAAAAATCTGACGGCCCGTGTGGTGCACCTGAGTTCGATGCCGCGCGGAGCGCCGTTTGTGCACATCAACTGTGCCGCCCTGCCTGAGCATCTGATCGAGGCGGAGCTCTTCGGCTATGAAAAGGGTGCCTTTACCCACGCGGTTACCGCCAGGCCCGGCTTGTTCGAAGAAGCCAGTAACGGCAGTATTTTTCTGGATGAAATTGCAGAGATTCCTGTCAACATTCAAGCCAAATTGTTATCCGTGCTAGAAACAAAGCAGGTTCGACGCTTAGGTAGTAATAAGACGTTTGACGTTGATGCCCGCATCATTGCCGCCACCAATAAAAACCTTCAGAAAGAGGTTCAGCAGAAAAACTTTCGGGAGGATCTTTTCTACCGCCTCAATATCGTGTGCATCGATCTGCCCCCACTTAGAAAAATGGGAGATGATATCATCCTGATTGCGGAATACCTGCGAAAGTTATTCAATGTTGAATTTGGAAAACAGGTTATGCGGTTTTCTCCGCGCGCTAAAAAGTTGCTGCGTGATTACACTTGGCCCGGAAATGTGAGAGAATTGAGCAATTGTATTGAAAGAGCCATGATATTCATTGAGAACGACACGATCGAATCTGAAAGCCTTACAATATCTAATCAATTCGGAAGCCCGCCCTTAGATGGCACCCAGCAGTTCACCCTTCCACCAGGCGGAATTTCTCTTGAGGACGTCGAGCGCCAGCTGATCATGGCCGCACTTAAACAGACCGGAAATAATAAAAGCAAAGCCGCCCGCCTGGTCGGATTGACGCGCGACACCCTCAGATATCGACTGGAAAAATTCAATCTCTCCTGACGATGCGGCATCTGCCGATCCGGGTTGGCAATATCCCCCGATTTCGCTCACGCTGCGCTCCCGCAAAAATCATTTTTAATATTATTTAAAACTATTTCAGACAGTTATATAATTAGCATTTATGACCTAATTTCTGGCACGATAATTGATTGGTATATGCTTGGAGAATTAGATATGATAATAACTTGTCCTATGTGCCGGGCAGTGCTGGAAATAAAAAAGGATGATGTTCTGGGTAAATATTATGTATGCTCGAATTGTCATTGGACCTTTCAGTGGGAAAGCTATGTCCTTCTTGCCAAAAAACCGCAAATACCACTCAAAAGGAAGTCTGAAACTTAAGAACGCCCCATGCGTGCCGGTGCCGACAGGGTAATGTTGTCAACCTGCAAGCCGGATGGGAAAGAAGGAATAGCGACACAGCGGGATGCGGATCGTTACTGATCGCAACGCAGACCCTGACGGCTTAGGGTTTACGAAAAAATAAGTTCACAAGTTTAGGGGTTGAGGCGCCCGTCTGGCAAGGCGCGAAAACGCAGCAATATCTGGATATTCCGAGCTTTCGCAACGCCGCCAGGCGGGATGCATCGACGTATAAAATGTGAAGTTATTTTTGAGTGAGCCCTTGGCTTCCCGATCAAAAAAACCCCGCCGGGAACCGCTTCCCGAAGGGGTTTCTGTGTTTGCGTTTTATAGCAAGATTGCGGTGTTAAAGACTGATGCCCATGCGCTTAAGCGTTTCATGGGTTAAGCCGCCGACACCCAGATTGTTCTTTCTTTGATAGGACTTGATGGCCGATTCAGTGTTACGGCCGTAAACACCGTCGATATCTCCCGGGTTAAATCCCTTGCTGCGCAGGTGTTGCTGTACCTGACTGACTAATTCCGGCGAAACATTGGTTTCACACAAGATCGGGCGCCAGGCCATGTGTCCTTCGGTCGCCATTTCCGTGCGGGTAACCGTTTGATATTCTGCCGGGATAGCGAACCGTTTTTCTTCGGCAGAAGTAACCATCTTTCGAACTTTGACGGTTGTATATTCGGCTGGAATCTTGATTTTGCGCTCGCTGGGTGGTTTTGCCATGACCCGCTTCTTGATGGTCTTGTATTCGCCTGGTATGGCCATCTCTTTAGTGGTCGGAGCATTCACCATAACCTTCCTCTTAACCGTGTTGTAGGCTGCGGGCACTTCCACCAGGCACATAATTTCTCCAGTGGAATTATCCACCTTTTCGATGGGCCCGCGGCCTTTCTTCCACACGGTATGAGCTGATTTAACAAGCACCTTTTCTTCTTGCCATTCATATTTTGCCGGAATTTCGACAAGCTTCTTCGAGGCCGGCTGGATCAGCACTTTTTCTTCAACCCACTTGTATTCGGCCGGGACGACCTCTATCCGCTCTGAGGCTTCTTTGACAAGGACCTTTTCTTCGACCCAGGTATATTTGGCCGGAATAAGCTCCAGTCTTTCAGAGCTGCCACTTACAAGGACTTGCTCTGACGTGGTTCGGTAAGTGGGGGGGATGAAGACCCTGGCCCAGCATTCACCGGGTCGAGCGTCAGGCGGAAAAAGACTGTCTTCGGTTTGTGTCTCCGCTTTGCGGTTGGACATAGCCAGCTCCTTGTCGTAGAGCTCAATTTTACCTTTTTGTTCCTGGTTTTGTGACCGGAGCTGTTCAATCTCCATGTTTTTTTCACTAAGCATCGCTTCATAGCTGTTCATGGTGTTGCCGCCACCATTTGTCGCACAGCCGACCATCACGGCCAGTAGCGCGATGACGGCGCCGCAACTAATTTGTTGCAGTGTTTTTTTAGCTTTCATGATTCTTCTCCTTTGCGTGTAGGTTTTATTTGCCGTAAACATAACCGATACTTTGGCAATTTTCCTGCCAACATTCTAAAGATATGGCTATATCTTGCTAACCTTATGATATTTATTGTATTTTTAACGGAATCCGCAAAGGTGAGAGTTAAAACAGATGATCCAAACCGGGGGATATCGCACAGGCATATCGGGATATGCCCTAAAGACCGACGGAGCCTTCCGGGTCGGCCCGCCGGCGGCGAAGATATGGCAATTGGTAAAGACACCGCAGATTTCATTCAGCCGTTGATCATCCGGCTAGATTTACAGAACTTATGGTGCAGCGGATTTGCCGGGCATGATATTAGCGTGAAATCACGATCAGTAAAGAATCGTTCAAACGGCTTGCAAGCGTGTCTATATTTGCCTTGCTGCGCGGCAGGGTGGGCAGTGCCAGGTCTTGCTTCGGCAGGAGTTCAAGTGCGTCCCGCACATATTCAATCTTCAGCGCACAGCTTGCATCTTCCAGAATGACGGTATCGCCGGACTCTGGGTGTTTGATGCCTAGCATGGCGCGAATAACGCCGACGACTTCACCACTCATATTCAGCAGCGGTCCACCACTGTTTCCGGGTTGTATCGCAACGGTGGTTTGGCAGCTGTTGCTGTCGTCCGCTGGGCCGGTCAATTTGCTGATGACACCTCTGGTCACCTTGGGTGCTAGCCCCAGCACATCCACCCGCGGAAACCCGACGGTAAAAACCTGCGAACCCACAGAGGTTGTGCTATCGGCCAATGGCAGCGCCGGCGGAAGCCGGGATGGATCTTCAACTTCCAATACGGCAATATCATTGACCTCATCTTGCAGAATTGTCCAGGCTTTATGCTGTCGTCCATTTATGTCCTGTAAATAGATTTCCTTGCTGGCAGCAACTACGTGATAGTTGGTGATGATATGGCCGGAGGAAATCGGCCAACCGGTTCCAAGGGCTGCCCCGCTTAAATCCGACATCGGCGGGCCAGACAATTGCGGCGCCCGCCTGCTTTGGATTTCCAGCATCAACCGTTCGGTCAGCGGATGACGTTCTGAAATCTCTGCCATGGTCTGATGCGCATTGGCAGCCTCTGCAATTTGACGGGTTTTTATATAGGACATGCCACTTTGATACAACCACTTGATGGCGGACTCCCGCCGCTTATCGGCTAGCGGGAAAGTTGCACCTTGATTCGCGGCGTAAAGCAAGCCCAAGCTATACTGGGCAATGACCAGATCCTGTTCTGCGGCTTTGCGATACCATGAGGAGGCTTTTTCAAGATCGCGTTTTACGCCGCGTCCCTGTGCGTACATGTTGCCCAGATTATATTGGGCATATGGATTGCCGCTGCGGGTCGCCTGTAGGAAGGATTCGAAAGCCTTTACCGGATTTTCCGGCACTCCCTGACCGGCATCGTACATGGCCCCCAGGTTAATTAGAGCCAGGACATGATTCTGTTGGGCCAATTGTTTCCATATATGAAAAGCTGCCTGATAGCGTCCGGTTTCGTAGGCTTCCCAACCGCGGTTGTAATGATATTCGGTGGTATCCGGTTTGGCTGAAAGCTGACCGGCATAAAACAATAGGGCCAGTGCCAAAAGTGAGCTGGTTATGAGTTTATTGAATATCTGCATGCGAGCTGATTTTCCTCCATGAGTTAACTCAATGAAATTTATTGGAAAACAGAGGTTGAAAAATAAAGTGGATTTTCGA
>CALZJV010000168.1 GCA_945787595.1 uncultured Desulfobacterales bacterium
CTGACACCCGACACCTGAACACTGCTGGCAAATGTAATCACCCATATCACCCCTCAGGGGTGGACCAAAGCCGGGCCCTCTGGACCCGGATCTTTACTGAAATCACATCATGTTTGCGCATGATTTATGCTATTGCCTGATTGAATATTTTAGCCTCCGGCTCCTAGATCCTACGGCTCGGAGAGCGATATAACAAATCTTCAATCTTCAATATTCAATTCCGGCTTGTCCGGATTAGGTTGAGCAAGAATTTTGCGAACTTCTCTTTTCCCCTTGATTGCCTTGGGCAAGAGAGGAAATCGTCCTTTGGAAACCATCTTAAGCCCCAGTTTTATTTCATCTTGCCATGTACCGGCTTGCCATTTGTGCCTAAGTTCACCGCTTCTGAGCAAATAAGTGGGAAGGAAGGCTGTTTCGTAAACCCGTCCCCATTTTTTAATGTTATTCAGAAATGTTTCATGCAGCGATAAAATCTGCGGTTGCGGGGAAGGCACGCCTTCCTGAACCGCCATTTCTTTGAGACAGTCCATCATCTCTGCAATTTTGACCTCATTCGGACAACGCGTGGTGCACGTCTCGCAAGCCGCGCACACCCAAATCGTACGACAACCCAATACGGTTTCCCGTTGTCCCAAAATCACCATGCGAATGACTTCATCCGGATAGAGATCCATGGCAAAGGTGACCGGGCAGCCGTTGGTGCATTTGCGGCATTGAAAGCAGGCCCCGGTTTGAAACGGCCCGACAGCTTCTATCTGTTCTAAAAGACTAAAATTTGGAGTTAAAGTTTCCTGAGACATGAAATTTGACACTTTTCTTCTATGCAAGTGGTGATTTAATATCGCAAGTATGGTCCTTAATTCCGTTCGAAGCAGGGTTGGATTATGAACCAAGCCTGAATTAATACAGGGAAGATTGCATTTCTGTCAAGGAAAATGAATTTGTGCTGGTTATCGGTGCGGGTCCCATCGGCCTTGGGACCATGCAATTTACCCGGGCCAGGGGTGCCAGGGTAATTGCCATTTACGGGTTGCGGGTTGCGGGTTGTGGGCAAAAGGGGGGCATAGAGCATGGGGCATAGAGCATAGAGCAAGACATCGCTCAAGGGAAGGTGCAGGAGGATCAAAAGGGTTGCGGGAATGAACTATCCACGCAATCTCATTTCCGGCATCCGTAGTCTGTCCTCTGATATCAAGTTGCGGGTTAAAAAAGAATTTCTGACATAATACACGCAACTGGCAACCCGCAACGCGATCAGATCAATCCCGCTGCTGCCATGATGTCCGGAACCTTTTCTTCCTTGCCGATGGCCATGATGTGTACCCCGTCACACATTTTTTCTTCATGAATTTGCCTGATCATCCGGCCGGCAATTTCAATGCCTTTGGTCAAGGCCTTTCCCTTGGGGGCGGAGGCCATCTCATCGATGAGGTCCTGGGGCACAAATACACCGGCGATATTTTTGTTCATAAAGCGGGCCATGGGAGCGGAGGTCAGCAGAATAATACCGGCCAGAATTTTAACCTCAAATTGCCGGGCATAGTCCATAAATTCTTTGAATTTATCAAGATCATATACAGCCTGGGTCTGAATAAACTCTGCACCGGCTTCGATCTTTTTCTCAAATTTGATCAATTGCGGTTCGAGGGGATCGGCCTCGGGCGTGACGATGGCACCGGCGCAAAACGAAACCCCGCCCTCCAGTTCGTTACCGCCGAGATCTTTACCGTTTTCCATGATCCTGATGCTTTCCAGCAATTGACTGGAATCCAGATCAAAGACGCTTTTGGCTTGCTTATGATCGCCTAAAAGGATCGAATCACCGGTCAGGCACAAGACGTTCTGAATCCCTCTGGAGGATGCAAAAAGGAGATCCCCCTGAAGGGCAAGACGATTGCGGTCCCTGCAGGTCATCTGTAAAATGACTTCCCCGCCCAATTCTTTTACCGTCAGGCAGCCGCCCAGGGAAGGATATCGCATGACCGAACTCTGATGATCGGTCACATTCATGGCGTCGACCTTATCTTTCAGAAGTTCGATGTGGTGCTTGAATTTTTCAAGGTTGGTTCCCTTGGGCGGGGCAACTTCGCTGGTAACGACGAATTTGCCGGATGCTAAAGCTTCTTTGAATGGAGTCGGCATGAAGTGTTTCCTTTCTTAGCAAGTGTTCTAATATGGCGCAGCCTAAAGTGGTAGTGTGTCTTGCCTTGGGCCGTTTGGGCCGTTGAGCCCGTAAGCCCGTTGCGCCCGTGTACTCGTTAACTCGTAACCCGTAACTCGTAACTTTCTTTTAGTTTGCCTCGAACTTCAACTTCCCCGGTTTGGGTTCTCCCAGGTGATTGCGTGGCTTTTGATATTTTCTCATGGAATCCAACCGATCCAGATCCATAAGCCGGTTGTATATCAGGGTCCAGACACAATCTTTGTTGACATCGATTTCACATTTTCCGTGATTGGTACCGCCGCAGGGCCCGTTGACCAGACCCTTGTGACAGTTGGTTACCGGGCAGATGCCGCCGGTCTCACCAATGATGCAGGTGCCGCACTGGGTGCAGATTTCATCGAATGTCCCGAAAGCCGTTTCTTTGCCGATGAACATCGTATTTACAGCCGGCACCACCATTTTCTTTAACTGCCGGGCGATGGTCTGAACCCCGAAAGCACAGCTGGTTATCAGCAAGGCATCGGACTGCTTGACCTGCTCTCCGAAATCGCTTAAGAATTCCCGCGTCAGGTTATCACAGGCTACCGGAACAACCGTCGTCCCGGTAATCAGCTTGCCTTGTTCGGAAAGATCTTTCTTCAGTTCCCGAACTTCGGGCTCACCGCCGGTGTGTGTCAGGGTGACACAGGTGCCGCAGCCGATGATGAAAATCCGGTTTAATCCTTTCAGAAGTCGCTCAATTTCTTCTTGCGATTTTTTTTGTGTGATGGATCGAATCATACGCCATTCTCCTCTTTTTCCAGATCACAGCGGAGGCATCGCACTGCCTCGCGGCGGCCTTCCTCCTCAGTGAATCCTTTTTCAACTTCCCGAAAATCTTTTATGCGTTTGCGGGCATCTTCGAACTCAACCTCGACCCGGGGTTTGTCTTCCGTGCTCTCTTCTTCAAGTGCCAGCCCCGTCGCCGTGTGACGGGCGGATTTTTCATCCGGAATGTACACCGGGCTGTCGTCACCGGTCAGGTACTTGTTAATGGCGATAGCGGCGCGTCTGCCGGAAGCAATGGCGCGGATAACAAATGTCGGGCCGGTGGTAAAATCGCCGCCGGCAAACACTCCGGGCACATTGGTGGCCAGTGTGTTGGTGTCCACCACCAGGGTCCCCCAGAGCTCGCGCTCCAGCTGGCTGTCGGCGTCCAGAAAAGACATGTCGGCGGCCTGGCCGATGGAAATAATCACATTGTCGGCATCCACAAAGCGGGTGTCGTCAAGATCGCAGGTGGGGTTGAAGCAGCCCTCGTCGTCAAAGACGCACACGCAGTGGGTGAATTCTATGCCGGTGACACGACCCTCTTTTTGGGTGATCTTGCTCGGTGAGGCCTCTGTATTAATGACGATACCTTCGTCTAAGGCTTCTTCTACATCCTGTTCCCAGGCCGGCATTTCGTCTCTGGGTTCCAGGCAAAATATGTGGGCGTCCTGAGCACCGGATCTGAGAGCCGTGCGGGCCACATCCACGGCAACGTTGCCGCCGCCGATAATCACCGTCTTGCCGCTGAGGGGCCTATCTTTACCGGCGCGAACCTCACTCAAAAATTCCAGACCGTAGTAAAGACCTTCGAGATCTTCTTCTTCGCCGGGGATGCCGATACGTTTGCTGGTCTGGGCACCGGCGGCAATAAACACGGCACTGTAACCTTCATTGAGCAGATCGTTAAACGTGTGTTTGGCGTCAATCGCTGAGTTGTAACGGATTTCAACACCGCAATTTTCAATGTACTGAATTTCATCCTCGATCACCTGGCGCGGCAGCCGGAACTCGGGTACGGCAATGCCGAGCATGCCGCCGGCCACGGATCCGGCTTCGAACACCGTGGTCTGATATCCCATTTTAGCGAGAAAGTAGGCGCAGGTTAAACCGGCCGGACCGGCGCCGACGACGGCCACTTTTTCCTTGCGGGTTACCTGAAACGCATCTCTTTGGGGTCCGATGTTTTTGAAATACCAGTCGGACGCCAGGCGTTTGAGGGCCCGAATCGCCACCGGCTGATCGAGTTCCCCGCGCCGGCACTTATATTCGCAGGGATGGATGCAAATGCGCCCGCAAACGGCCGGGAACGGATTTCTTTCACGAATGATTTCAACAGATTTTGCGTAATCCCCCTCGGCGACGGCGGCCACATAATTGGGGACATCAATGCCGGCCGGGCAGGCATGCTGGCAGGCGGATATGACCATGGAATCACATACGGCCCCGGCACAACGATGCTCCTGGATGTGGTCTTCGAATTCCTTGAGAAAGTACTTCAGGGTGGATAAGGCCGGTTTGGGGCTGGCCTGTCCGAGGCCGCACAGGGAGGCCGCCCGATCCCATGATGGCACCGATGCGTTGAATCGTATCGTAGTCTATGGTCAGGTTCAAAAACTGAGGGGGCACACAACCGCCGGCGGGCCCGCCCATCTGGACGGCCTTAAACGCGCGGCCTTTCGGTATGCCGCCGCCGATGTCAAAAATGACCTCTTTGACCGTGGAGCCAATGGGCACTTCCACCAGTCCGGTGTTGTTGACCTTGCCGGCCAAAGAAAAGATTTTGGTGCCCTTGCTGTCTGCGGTACCGACCTGCCCGTACCAGTCGGCCCCGTTTTTGACGATCAGCGGGACATTGGCCCAGGTCTCCACGTTGTTGATATTGGTGGGCTTGCCGTCGATACCGGCTTGTGCCGGAAACGGCGGTCTGGCCCTAGGCATGCCGCGTTGGCCTTCAATGGAGGCCATCAGGGCGGTTTCTTCGCCGCAGACGAAGGCACCGGCACCCAGTCTCAGCGAAAGATCGAAGTTTGTGCGGGTCCCCAGGATGTTTTCTCCCAGCAGCCCCAGCTCCTTGGCCTGTTCGATGGCTATGGTCAGATGGTCGATGGCAATCGGATACTCTTCGCGCACATAAATGAAACCATATTCGCTGCCCATACTGTAGGCGCCGAGCAGCATACCTTCCACCACGGCGTGGGGATCGCCCTCTAAAATGGCGCGGTCCATGAATGCACCGGGGTCACCTTCGTCCGCATTGCAGACCACGTATTTCGGCCGACCCTCGGACTGCCTGGCAAACTTCCACTTGAGACCGGTGGGGAAACCGGCGCCGCCGCGGCCCCTGAGCTTGGCTGACTGAACCTCATCGATGACCTGATCGGGTGTCATTTTAGACAGCGCCTTGACCAGGGCTTGATAACCTCCGGCGGCAATGTAGTGTTCGATATTGGTGGGATCGATCCGGCCGCAATTGGCCAGGACGCGGCGCTCCTGTTTGGCATAAAAAGGTATCTGGTTGCGGTAAAAAATCGGTTGAAAGGTTTTGGGCGCACGATAGGCCAAGCGGTCGATCAACTGCTTTCCTTTCAATGTCAGGGCAACGATCTCCGCAGCGTCCGTCGGCTCCACCTCCTGATATTGGACCCCCATGGGCTCGATGGCAACAACCGGCGCCTTGGCGCAGAAGCCGTGGCAGCCTGTGGCACGGATTTCCACCTCTTTAGAACAACCTTGGCTCTTGGCTTCGTCGTTCAAGGCTTCCAGAACACCGGCGGCACCATATGCGCGGCAGCCGGTCATACACACATGAACTTCGGTAATGCCCTCTTTTTTACGGGACAATATCTTGTTGCGCAGCCACTCGAGCTGTCCGATGGATGAAAGTTTTTCCATATCTTCATACTCTCTTTTTGTAAGAGTTCACAGGTTCAGAGGTTAGACCTCGTAACTTACAATGAAAATCGCTCTGTTTTCTTGGACACTGTCAGGCTTGATGAAATCCTCTCCGAGCATGGGTTTCAGGTGTCGGGTGTCAGCCCGCCCTGGTGCGATGAGACAAATTATTACTGTTCACTTCAGGAGCTTCTAACAATGTCTTATCTGCCAGATTCATACCCAGTTAGGTCTGGGCCAGGGGTTTCAGGCCGGCTCTCGCGTTTTCCCTCCTGACACCTGACACCTGACACCTGAGTGCCAGTGTCCAATTTTCCTACAATCTCACGACAGTTAAAGAGTCACAGCCATTCTCCCAATCCGAATGACGAGGTCTGAATTTAGCTCACTTTAAACTTTAGTCACTTTAGTTCACTTCTCACTTTTCCGATATTCTCCCAGGACACTGGTCATTTTGGTTGGAGAAAGTTTGCCGAAATAATCGCGATTGATCATCATGGTCGGTGCCAGAAAACAGGCGCCCAGGCAGGCCACGGTTTCCAGAGTGAATTGGTAATCCGGACTGGTTTCGCCCTCCTCAAGACCAAGCTCCTGCTTCATTAATCGCAGGATGCTGCGGCTGCCCTTGACATGGCAGGCGGTACCCCGACATACCTTGCAGACGTATTTGCCTTTGGGTTTCAATGAAAAACCGGCATAAAATGTGATAACGCCCTGGACCTGAGATGGGAACAGGTTGAGCGCCGCCGCGATCGGTTCAATCGTTTCCGGCGGCACGTAGCCAAAGGTTTCCTGTACATCCTGGAGCAGGGGGATGAGTTGCCAATTTCCACTTTGGTGTCGTTCAATGATCGCATCGAGTTTCGTCAAGTCAATCTCGGGTGGTTGCATGTGAATTCCCTGTTATGTTATTGAGTTATGAATTTTGAATGTTAAATTTTGAATTGGAGGAATCGGCATTAGTAGTTTTTAATTTTAGCTTTGAATTTAAAATTAAGCATTTACAATTAAGAATTTTTTTTGCCTTTCACTCGTCACTCGTCATTCGTCATTCAGTCGGCGCTTTTTCCACCTGCACCCGGCACGTCTTCCAACCGGGTGAGTCTGGTTTCGTCATGTCGGATAGACTGAAGAGGCACATGGCCTCATTGTTGTTAAATCCTGCCGGCACAAAAATATGACCTTGTGCCAATGACTTTTTAAGCCGGATTTTTCTTTTCAGGACACCAAACCTTGAGCGAACCATAATGGTATCATCGTCCTTTAGATCGAGATTTGCGCCGTCTGCCGGCGAAATTTCCAATTTTCCGGTGAATTCAAACTCCTGAATACGATCCGATGCCTGTGTTCTGGTACCGCTTGCCAGATGGTATCTCTGCGATCCCACAATTGCCGTAAACGGATAGTCCGTATCGGCCGGGTCATCTCCGGTTGAAACCACCGGATAAAAGGCAATCAAGTCTTCTGCGCCGCGGACCTTAAAAAGGGCTTTGTCGCTGGTCGTTTGGATCCAGGTGTGATCCGGGCCGTTCAGCGAGCCGTACATCGGAACGAATTGCCGAATTTCCTGTCTTATCTTTTCAACGGAGCCGGAAGGGTTACCATGACCAAGCCCGGCTGACAGCAGGTCGAGTATTTCCCAATCCGGTTTGGCTTTGGCCGGGGGCGGTGTCACCGCTTTGAAATATTGAATTCTGCCTTCTAAATTGGTAACGGATCCTTCCTTTTCACTGATCGCCGCAGCCGGCAGGACGACATCAGCGATCTTAGCCGTTTCGCTGTCGAGAATATCCTGCACCACGATGAACTCTAAATTTTTAAGGGCCTTTTGCACCCTGTCGGGCTCCGGCAGAGCGCGCAGTGGATTTTCACCCATAATGTATAGCGCTTTCAAATTTCCTTTTTCAGCCGCCTCGATCATCTGCACCAAATTGAGTCCGGGATCCGGTGAAATATTTATCTTCCAGTTTTTCTGCCATTTTTTTCTGGTGGTATTATTGCCGATGGATTGACGACCGGGCAGAAGATCCGGTACTGCCCCCATATCCATGGCTCCAAGCTGATTGTTTTCTTTGGCGAGGACATAAACTCCTGCCCCGGCACAACCGATGCTTCCGGTTATGAGGGATAGATTGAGGATCGCGCCCAGTGTGTGGGATCCATACTTTTGCTGGATGACACCGTGTCCAATGACGATGGCTATTTTTTTTCCTTGCAATAACTCAGCAGTCCTATTCAGGTCAGCCATTTTCAGATGCGTCAGGCGGCTGATTTTTTCCATATTAAGGGACGAAAGACCGTATCGAAACAGGCTGAAGCCCTCGGTGTATTGGTCTACAAATGAGGAATCGTAGGCCTTTTTCTCATGAAGCAGCGCCGCCAGGCCGTTGATCAATTCGAGATCGGTTTGGGGCTTGATGGAAAGCCAGATGGATGCAATGGATGCCAGGTCCGTTTTTCGGGGATCCACCACAATCAAAGGAATGCCTTGCCTGGCAGCTCTTTTGAGATAATAGCTGACTACCGGGACAGAATGACTGGGATCCGCCCCCAGGATTAAAATGACATCCGCTTTTTCGAGATCGGCGAGCCGGTTTTTGCGATATCCACCGCCGGTTTTTTCATCAAATACCTTCAGCAGGGATTGTCCGGATATGTAACCGCCATTGTCTATATTATTAGTTCCGATCAGGGTCCGGGCGATTTTTTGGAAGAGGTAATTTTCTTCATTGGTACATTTGGATGAACCACAGAAGGCAATGCTTTGCGGGCCGTACACCGTTTTGATTTCAGCTAGGCGACCTGCAATTAATTCCAGCGCGCTATCCCAGGAGACAGGAACCAGTTCATCATCTTCGCGGTTGCCGTTTTTGCGGCTCATTGGACTAATTAATCGCCGGGACGAATTTAAAAAGTCATGTGCGAAGTGTCCCCGGACACACAGGGTAGCGCCGTTTACGCTCTGAGGCAGTTGGGCAGGGTTTACCTCGATAATGCGGTTGTCCGCGGTGCCCATTGCCAGACTGCAGCCGACGGAACAAAAACCGCAGATTGAAATCGATTCATACTCGGGACTGCTTACGTAGCGGGTATTTTTGGCAGACAGCGCACCGGTTGGACACATACTCACGCAAGTCCCGCAAAAGGTGCAGGTAGACTGCTCCAATCCCAATTCATGCGCGGTAGCTGGACGGGAAGTAAAGCCGCGCATATTATAGTCGATGGCGCCGACCGCAACCAGTTCATGGTCCGCCCGGATGCATTTGCCGCAGAGGATGCACTTGCTAAGGTCCCTGATGATAAACGGATTTGCCTCTTCATAGGATTTGTAATTGGGCATGTGGTAAAGATTCGTTTCACCCACGCCCAATTGAGCTGCAACCCATCGCAGCTGGCAGCGGTTTCCCTTACTGCAGAGAATGCAGGACTCCGGATGTTCTGCGATCATCAGGCGGGCGATGATGTTTGATGATGCGGGGGCTGGCGGTTTGAAGAACCATGTCCGGGGCTGTGGGAGTGACACAGGAAGCCATGAGTCGTCCGGTTTTTTCATCTTCCACCAGACACATGCGGCAGGCGCCGAACGGTTTTAGCTCCGGATGGTAACAGAGCCTGGGTATTTTTATGCCATTTTGTTCAGCAGCCTCCAAAATACTCGTATCGGCAGAACAGATGATTCTCTTGCCGTCAATGCTCAAAGCGATGGTTTCCAATTGACCCACTCCTTACTTAAAATGATTGAATATTGTCGATTGAATATTGACTATTTGTGGAATGCTGTCGATTTAAAAAGACAGAGCATAGCGATTCATTGAATATTCAATTTTCCGTCGGCAGATCCGGCCTGCGAGTTGCGCGTCTTATATCGGAAAGATTCTTTTTTTTAACCTGCAACCCGCAACTTGATATCATAGGACAGAATACAGAGGCCAGGTGACAGATTACGGATGCCGGAATTTAGATTTCATGGCATAGGGTAGAAGGTGGACAATGAATGCTTCCCAGCTTCCCCGCCTCCCAGCATCTTTTATTTTACTCTATGCGCTATGCCCTTTGCTCTATGCCCTTTTTGCCCGCACCCCGCAACTCGAATCTACTTTAGTTTGGCTGCATCAAGGTACAGTTTGAGCTTTTCCTCACCTCCAATGGTGATAATGTGAACTCCCTGGCACAGGTCTTTAATGCCGGTGACGATATCGGTAAAAATTTCAATACTGGCCTTCTGTTTATTCGGAGCGCGGGCCAGTTTCTGGATAATCCATTCTGGGACCAGACCGGATCTAAGATGACGATTGAGAAAGCTGGCCATCCCGGCTGTTCGCAATATCATGACTTCCGCAATTACGGGTACGCCGAAGGTGTGAGCATGTTTTAAAAATTTTGCAAATAAATCGACATCGAACACCGGCGTCGTCAAAAAGTAACCGGCACCGATTTTGGTCATTTCCTCCATCTCTTTCATTTCCAGGTCCGGAACATTTTTCCCCCATGAGGATTCGACCCCGGAACCCAGCAGGAAATCGGCCTTGGATTTAAGCGTGTCTCCCTCCACGGTTTCACCCTGGCGGATGTGCTCCAGCACGGAATCCAGTTTTCCAGCATCCACGTGGAAAAACATCATTTCCTGCAAACTATCACCGGTCAAACGGTAATCTTCAGTGAAGACCAGCAAATTATCGATACCGGCGTCATGGGCACTAATCAAATCTCTTTGCAGCTGCAGGCGATTCTTGTCCCGAGTAGTCGTTTGGTAAATTGGTTCAAGCAGGCTTTGGTTCAAAAGCTCACAGGTTTTAATGGTATCTCCGACAACCCCCTCAAACTCAACCTCAGACAATGACACCCCATCCACGCGTCCGCGCACCTGGCTTAAACTGCGCACAAGTTCTTCCGGTTCCTGATCAATAGGTGCCTGGACTTCCGAGGTGACCACGAATTTCTTCTTTTTTAAGGCGGTTTTAAGCTTCATGTTTGCCCCTTTGAATTGAATATTTTATATTGTCAATTGAATATTTAAGGAATTCTATCGATTTTATAATTATCAAATGATGGCGCACAGCGACCCTTTGGACTGACTATTCAATCTTCAATCTTCAATATTCATTTACCCAACCCCAGCAATCGAGCGATTTCATCTTTCAGCTGCGGCAAGGGAAAAGGCTTGGAAAAACAGGCATCAGCGCCATTTTCCTTCATTTTCTTGAATTTATCTTCGTCCAGATAAGCGGATAACACAATTATCTTGGTATCTCGGGTATCCGGGTTCTCCTTGATTTTTTTGCAAACTTCATAGCCCTTAATATCGGGCATCATGATGTCCAGGATCAGCAGGTTTGGTGCGAAATGGTTGACCTGCAACCCGGCTTCAAATCCGTCGGAGGCGGAGATCACCTCATAATCGAATTCATCTTCCTCCAGGGCCTGAACAATGGTTTCGACGATAATGGGGTCATCATCGACCACCAGAATCTTTTTTTTCCCTTCCGCCGGTTCTTCTTTTGGAATAGGGATTCCCTGTTTTTGCATAAAGGCAACCAGATCTGTCCGGTTGATCCGGCGATGGCCTCCCACAGTCTTGTAAGCCTTGATATGCCCCGATTCGATCCAGTTGATGATGGTTTTGGGAGACACATTACAGTGTTGGCCGGCTTTAAAAACGGTGAGTACGTCCTCCATAACTGACTCCTTTGTTGAATTACAATAATTATAGTTATTCCATTTATTATAGTTAAAATAGTTTGTCAAGTATTTTTATAAAATAAACGAAAAATAATCTATCTATCTACAATTATGCATAAATATAGATATAGCGTTGAGATTAAATAAAATAATTATAGTTTTTATAATTATTATAGTAATTTTATGGATGGGATTCGATATTCGCTTTTTTTTCATCGTCCTCAGAAAAAACCGGTAGGGTGATGACAAATGTGGTACCGGTGCCTTCCTGACTTTTAACGACAATGTCTCCACCATGATCTTTGATAAATCCGTAACAAACCGAGAGACCCAAACCGACACCTTTGACCGCTCCCTTGGTGGTGAAGAAACTGTCGAAAATTTTGTCCATGTGCTCTTCTTTGATACCGATGCCGGTATCTGTTAATTCTATGATGACGTTTTCGCCATCATCCCTGGTAGTGACCGTCAAGGTCCCGCCGTCGACCATGGCATCGCGGGCATTTGCAACGATATTTAAAAAAACCTGGCGCAACTGGTTTTTGGATGCATTCAGCCGGCCTAATCCGTCGGCGAACGTCGCCGCGATATTAATATCGTTTTCTCTTAACTGTTTTTCATGCAGCAGCAGTATTTCATCGATGACCGTGTTGATGTCGACCGGCTGCCGCTGCTCCTGATCCGGTTTGGAGAAAGACAGCATTTTACGCAACAAGTCGCTAAGCCTTACAGTTTCAGAAAGCGCCATTTCCAGAATTTTGCGACGTTTGTTTTGGGGCGAAACTTCGGTTTTCAACAATTCCAGGGTGTTCATAATTCCATAGAGCGGGTTGTTCAATTCATGGGCAATTTGTGAGGTTAAACGACCCATAGCCGCAAGCTTTTCGGATTGCAGCAATTGTTCCTGGGTGCGGCGCAAGGCGCGCTCCATATCCAGGCGTTCTCTCAGATCGACAAAAGATCCCACCGTCGCAATTTGGTTTCCATTGGCATCAGAGATGGTGGCTGCCGAAAGAGTTCCTTCAACCACTTCTCCATCCCTGCGGACATATACCATCGGGTATGCCTTTAACCTGCCGACTTGCCCGTATTCATCGCTGCGCAGCATTTGCATTACCTTGCGAGCCATGTCTTCCGGATATATTTTGTCAATATTCATTTTCCCGATAACTTCACCGGCTTTGTATCCGAGAGTTTCTTCCGCGGCCCGGTTCCAGATAATGATATTGCCTTTCAAATCCGCTGCCATCGTGGGATTGGGCGAACTTTGTACAATTTTATTCATAAAATCATAAGCTTCTTTCAGCTCTTTTTCCATTAATTTTCTGTGGGTAAGATCGACATTCAGCCCTTCATATCCAATCACTTTGCCCTGATGATCGTAGCGAGCGTGACCGGTTAGCAAAATAGGAATGGTACTGCCGTCCTTGCGCTTGAATTCAACCTCATAATCGATGACACGGCCATCGCGTTCCATCATTTCCTTGAATGTGCGCCGGTCCTCCGGTCTTACGTAAAGATCTGTGGGAAGGTCAATTTTCAGAAACTCTTCTTTATTGTCATATCCCAGCATGTCGAGCAGGGCCTGGTTGGCGTTTAAAAATTTGCCTTGCTTGCTGCTGATGAAAACACCGGTCGCGATGTGCTCGAAAAGGGTTTTAAACTCTTCTTCTGAGGCCCAGAGCATTTCTTCCTGTTTTTTTCTTGCGGTAATGTCACGATAAATACTAAGCTTTGACAGGGTTTTATCTGGATTTTCAAAAGCTATTTCTATTAAATAGTAACTTTTGTCGACCAAAGGAACATAAATCTCCCGACGCACGCTGTTTCCCTTAAACACTTCATCTGACTGACACCAGGGGCATTTATCTTCAGTTTGATTTAACAGCTGGTGGCATTTTTTTCCGATGCCGTCGCCAAAATCAGCTTTCATGGCACTATTCATGTACTCAACCTTGAGATCCTGATTCATGACATAAATGCCGTCTTCAAAAGCTTCCAATATCGCAGTTATCATTTCGAGTTTATTTGTCATGAGTGGTCACCTCAAGGGGTTGAATGTTTTCGATTGAAGATTGCATTTTTAGAAATCCTGTTTTACATTACATCAAAACCCAGTATTTTAAAAGGAGGTCGGACATGGAAAAAACGATTGCTGACATTATTGATATGGCAATTCAAAGGGAAGTGGAGGCTTATGACTTCTATATGGACATTCACCATAAGGTGCAAGATGCGAGTGTGAGGGACACCGTCGAGTTTATTGCCAAAGAAGAAATAAAGCACAAAGAGTTTTTGGTCGGCTACCGTGCTGGAAATTATGGTTCAAATTCATTAAGAATGGCCGATGTTGTCGATTACAAAATCGCTGAATATCTTGAAGAGCCGGAAGTCAACAGCGAGTCGAGCAGCGAGGATGTTTATTTGATCGCGTCCCACCGGGAAGCCAGATCGCACCTGTTCTATACGGAACTTGCCGGAATGCACGCCGATAGTGAATTAAAAACGATGCTGTCGAAGATGGCCAACGAGGAGTTGAAACATAAAGAAAAGATGGAATATCTTTACAGTAACACGGCATTTCCCCAGACATCGGGAGGGTGATGGTTTGGAATGCGGCGTTATAGAATAAAAAAGCTCAAGGCTCAAAGCTCAAAGACAGAGCAATAAACATAACGAAGCTGAGAAGATCGGAAGTTGAGAAGCTAGGTAGATCGAAAGGTGGGAAGATAGGCAAGTAGGAAAATGGGCAGTTGGGAAGGTAGGAAGGTGGGAATAGGCTAAAGATTAAGGTTCATTTGGTAACCTTTAATACGGTTGAAATGATTTAGTTCGTCCCAGGCAAATAAAAACAAACAGATTTCTCTGAAAAATTTAGATCGTTGATGTATGAGAACGTTGCTTTATCCACACATTTTCGCTGTGTTTGTTGGGTTTTTGTCAGTTGTCCACTTCTCAACTTCCCAGCTTCTGATCCTCCCAACTTCTATCTTTAAGGCTTCTCAACCACCCACCTTCCTACCCTCCCAACTTCTATCTTTATCCTTTAATCCATTTCTATCGGAATCGTCGTCACGGGGACCTTTGAATTTTTTAACACTTTTTCGGTGACACTGCCAAAACGAAAATTACCTTTTGCACCCCGGCTGGCCATCACCACCATGTCTACATTTTCTTTGTCAATCAGCTTCAAAATTTCCTGGGCCGGATCACCGATGGCAACGTGCTTGATATACAAGGGACACCCATCCAGGTATTTTTCACAGACCTGACCCAGTCGCTCATTCGCCACTTTATCTGCCCGTTCCATTAGCTTGTCGACGCGGGCGCTGTCAAAGTCTCCGTACCACGATTCGTGATGGGCAATATCTTCGATGACATAAAGGACGTGAATTTCGGCCTGATATTTTTGAGTCAGGTCGGTTACGTAAGGCAGCGCTTTTTCCGCGCTGCTTGAAAAATCAGTAGGCCACAGAACTTTATTCACTTCCATTGGTTGCCTCCTTTCTCAGAAAAGATCTGCGCAGATTAGGTAAAAAGCGCTTAATTCAAACGTAATATTTCAGCCACCCCGGTGAAATGGACTGTGTCCCGATGAAATTGGCTTTGCCCCAGCGAAATAAGTACAACAAAGATTTCACCCCGGATAAACATGCTCCGCGTTTAACTGGGCAGGCGGGGTAAACATTTCATTGGCCAAGCATTTCACTGGGCAGGCTAAGGCACTAAGCCACCAAGGTTAAAATATTCCTTTTTTTGTGCCTTCGTGTCTTGGTGGCTGATCTTTTAGGTAATATAATAATTACGTAATGGCCATTGTAAAGAAGTGTGGAGCTCCTCCTCCCCCTCCAAAAAAAACCCGCACCATTTGAAGTGGCGCGGGTTTTTAACTATTTCGGGACCAAGGGCTCACTCAAAAATAACTCTCCATTTTATGCACCGATGCACCCCGTCTGGCTGCGTTGCGAAAGCTCGGAATATCCAGATATTCCTGCGTTTTCGCGCCTTGCCAGACAGGCGCCTCAACGCCTAAAATTGTGAATTTATTTACTCGTGAACCCTTATTTTTTGTCGTCTTCCTTCACCTCTTCAAAGTCCGCATCAACAACGTCTTCCTCGGGGGCTGCACTGCCGGGTTGATCCGCCGATCCTGCGGCGGCATCTGCTTGTTGCTGGCCTGCGGAAGCCTGCTGATACATGGCTTCCGCCAGTTTATGGGAGGCATTTGTCAGTTCTTCGCTAAGCCGCTTAATTTCGGCCACATCTTCTGTTTCCATGGCTGTTTTCAAGGCGGTTATGGCATCTGCGACCTTGCTTTTGGTTTCACTGTCGACTTTGTCTCCCAATTCCTTGATGGATTTTTCAGTGGAGTAAATCATCGCATCTGCGGCATTGCGTGCCTCCACTATCTCCTTTTTCTTTTTGTCCTCATCGGCGTGCATCTCAGCATCCTTAACCAGGCTGTCGATTTCCTCCTGGGATAAACCGGATGATGCCGTAATCTGAATGGACTGTTCTTTCCCGGTGGCCTGATCTTTGGCCGAGACGTTCACAATTCCGTTGGCATCAATGTCGAAGGTAACTTCAATTTGAGGAATCCCCCGGGGAGCAGGCGGGATACCAACCAGTTCAAATCTTCCCAGGGTCTTGTTACCGGCGGACATTTCCCGTTCGCCCTGGAGCACATGAATGGATACTGCCGGCTGGCTGTCCGCCGCCGTAGAAAAGATCTGGCTCTTTTTGGTCGGTATCGTAGTGTTTTTTTCGATCAGCCGGGTCATTACACCGCCTAGGGTTTCAATCCCCAGCGACAGTGGCGTAACATCCAGCAACAGAACATCTTTGACATCACCCATTAGAACCCCGCCCTGAATGCCAGCGCCAAGGGCAACGACTTCATCGGGATTTACACCCTTGTGGGGTTCCTTGCCGAATATCTTTTTGACCCTTTCCTCAACCGCCGGCATGCGGATCATGCCGCCGACCAGGACAACTTCATCGATGTCCCCCGGCGACAAACCGGCGTCTTTAAGGGCGGTTCGACAGGGATTTTCCAGCTTGTCCAGCAGCGAGCTCACCAGGGACTCCAGTTTGGCCCGGGTGATCTTGATGTTCAAGTGCTTGGGACCGCTGGCATCGGCGGTAATGAAAGGGAGGTTGACATCGGTTTCCATTGAAGAGGAAAGCTCCATTTTGGCTTTTTCTGCGGCTTCTTTTAAACGCTGCAGCGCCATCTTGTCGCCTCTTAAATCAATACCCTGGTCTTTTTTAAATTCATCGGCCAGAAAATCGATAAGTTTCAGGTCGAAATCCTCGCCGCCCAGATGGGTATCGCCATTGGTAGCTTTGACTTCAAACACCCCTTCGCCGATTTCAAGTATGGAGATATCAAAGGTCCCGCCCCCAAGATCGAAAACAGCGATTTTTTCTTCCTTCTTTTTGTCCAAACCGTATGCCAGGGAAGCAGCGGTGGGTTCATTGATGATCCTCAGGACATTCAGCCCGGCTATTTTACCGGCATCTTTGGTGGCCTGGCGCTGGCTGTCGTCAAAATAGGCCGGTACGGTGATAACGGCATCGGTCACTTTCTCGCCCAGGTACTGCTCGGCCGTATTTTTGATGTTGGCCAGGATATAAGATGATATTTCCGCCGGACTGAGCTGTTTTCCTTTCAAATTGATTCGGACGTCGCCGTTGCTGGCCTGTTCAATTTTGAAGGGGAGAATTTTAATATCATCCTGCACCTGTTTTGATCCATATTTTCGACCAATCAGCCGTTTGACACCGAATACCGTATTCTCGGGGTTTGTGATTGCCTGCCGTTTTGCAATCTGGCCTACCAATCTCTCGCCACTATCGTTAATGGCAACAATTGAAGGAGTTGTGCGACCACCTTCCGGATTCGTGATCACTTTTGCGTCGCCTCCTTCCATAACCGCCACGCATGAATTCGTGGTACCAAGATCGATTCCAATAACCTTTGACATATTATTTTCCCTCCTTGACCTATATATCAGCTGTATTTAACTTTATTATTTTTCATTTTCATGTGGTTTTTCACCGTCTTTGTTTTCTTTGGGCTTGGCAACCACCACCATGGAAGGCCGCAACAATCTGTCATGGATCATGTATCCTCTTTGCAGTTCATTGACGACCGTATTTTTGGGAGAATCATTGGTTTCTTCCTGCATGACCGCTTCATGGAATGTCGGATCGAATGGCTGGCCGCAGGCATCGATGGGTTTGACATTGAACTTTTCAAAGACTTTCAATATTTCCTTGTAGGTCATTTCCAGCCCCTGCACTAGGTCTTTGTCGATGGCCTTGTGACCGTTGGTGGAATTCATGGCCAATTCCAGATTATCAATTACGGAAAGCATTTCTTTTATCAGGGATTGGTTGGCAAACTTTCTGTATTCCACCATTTCACGGGAAGAGCGCTTTTTGTAGTTATCGAACTCAGCCGATATTCTTAAAAAACGGTCATATGTATCCTCGGCTTCCTTTTCTTTGGCTTCGAGCTTGGCTTGCAGCTCCTTTAACGGATCATCTTCGCTATTGATGATTTTTTCATCCGGCGAGGTCGATTCCGGTTCGGTTTTTGTGTTTTCAACCTTTTTAGAATCGGTTTGAATTTTTATTGATTTTTTTTGCGACATGCGGCGACATCTTCTCCCATTTTGTTTTGAGTGCTAATGATTGAACTGAAAAATAAGACAAGTTGAATCGTTGTCAAGGAGGTAATAACAGGGTATTATAAGAAAAAATGGATGGCGAGATGGTTGTGCACCCGCCGTCGATTCTTTTTGCAAACCTAAAATCACTTTACAGACCGGGATCGATCCACGACACGGACCGCATCACTTATCGCTGCTTCCTTCCGGATCTGACGAGGTTCATGACCGTCTGTTGCGTGGCGTCCGATCGAAATGAGTTAAGAATTCACAGTATAAGATCCTCGGGCGGGAATTCAGCCCCGCATTAAGCGGATTTCGGGTAGAGGGCACCGCTGGCTCCCCGCCTAGCACAACCAACAATTAGAATACGCAAAAATAGCCTTTTTGCAAGAAAAAAACGAAAATAAATGTGTGATGATCGTTCAGGGGTTTAAAGTTTAAAGGTCCAGAAATCATGTCAAATTCGAACAAAGGTTGGACAAAAATCGATATCGAAAATAAAATCCTGCACACCGTCCGAGAAACCATCTCAGTCCACCGGATGTTTAGCCGAGGAGATTCGGTTCTCGTGGCTGTCTCTGGGGGGCCGGATTCTGTTGCCCTTGCCGATGTTATCCTTACCCTGGCAGTGGAATACTCCCTCAGACCGGCAATCGCCCACCTGAATCACTGCTTGCGTGGCGCGGATTCCGACCGTGACGCTGAATTTGTAATCGCCTTTGCCCGGCAGCTCGGGCTGCCGATTTATACGGAAAGAAAAGATGTGCTTGCATTTCAACGAAGCCGCCGCCTATCACTGGAAGAAGCCGGGCGAAGGATTCGCTATAAATTCTACGACACAGTCGCTGCTAAACATGGGTTCAATAAAATAGTGCTGGGGCATCACAGTGAGGACAATGCTGAGCAAGTGCTCATAAATCTGCTGCGTGGTAGCGGGCCGTTAGGCCTTTGCGGCATCGCCCCGGTCAGAGAGGGTAAAATCGTACGCCCGCTGATTTACCTAAGGCGGTCAGAGATAATCGATTATCTTGCTGAAAAAAATTTGGCGTATGTTACTGACAAATCCAACACCGACCCGGCGTTTATGCGCAACAAAATCCGTCATCATTTAATTCCGGAGCTACAAACCGCTTACAATCCAAGAATCATAGAATCTCTCAACCGGCTCGGGGAGATCATGCGGGCTGAAGACCAATGGTTCGATGACGCGCTGGAACCTATTTTAGAACAATGTGTCTCATTTAGAGCGGAAAAAAAAACCATTCTGGCCCTATCCGATTTCAATCAACTGCCCAAGGCGGTCAAACGGCGCGTTATCCGGAAGATAATTTTATGGGTAAAAAAAGATCTGAGACGCATCACCCTTCTGCATGTTGACGACATTTTACAGCTGATTGAAAAAGGTCGGGTTACCGGCCGGTTGAATTTACCCGATGGAATCCTGGTGATGAGAAACACCGTCGAGCTAACCATCGTAAAAAGAAATAAGGTCAGAAAACGAAAGGATTGCAGGATATTACCGCCAGGTTCGACGGACTATCAGTATAAGATTGCAACAACGGGGACGCTATTTATAAAGGAAGCCGATGTTTCAATCACCCTTTGTGAGATCGATGTCGACGAATTGCCCGAATTTAAAGAAACCGGATCACCCATTGCTTTTTTCGATCTAGATCGGCTGCAATTTCCCCTGCAGGTGCGCAACTTTCAACCAGGGGACCGGTTTTCCCCGCTGGGCCTTAACGGCACTCAAAAAGTAAAAAAATATTTTATCGACCATAAAATTCCCGGTGCACAACGCAGAAAATGCCCCTTGCTGCTGAGCGGCGGGAATATTATCTGGATTGCCGGTCATCGCATCGATAATGCCGTGAAAGTGAGCCATCAGACCCGGCGAGTCCTCAAAGCAGAAAAAGCAGAACTTTTGCTTGCTTAATGTGCGATAATGATTAAATTTTAATAAAAATATAGCCACAAAGACACCAAGGCACAAAAAATTGAATATTCAATCTTCAATATTCATTCTTCAATTACTTTAGCACAGGAGGTAAACACATTTGAATCCGTTTTATAAAAATCTGGCGTTATGGCTGGTCATCACACTGATGATGGTCATGCTCTACAACCTTTTCAGTCAACAGCGAATGGCCGAAACCAGCATCAGCTATACCGAGTTTTTGAGCATGGTCGAAAATGAGCGGGTGGGCGAGGTAGTGATACAGGGCCAGGAACTGTATATCACGGATACCAATCGCAACCGATTAAAGATATATGCTCCGCCGGACAACGATCTCATCAATATTCTCAGAAAAAAAGGCGTTATCATCAGCGCAAAGCCGCCAGCGGAGAATCCCTGGTATATGTCCGTTCTGGTATCATGGTTCCCAATGCTGGTGCTGATCGGCGTCTGGATTTTTTTCATGCGCCAGATGCAGGCCGGTGGCGGCAAAGCGCTTTCATTCGGCAAAAGCCGCGCGCGCTTGTCCACCGACCAATCGGAAAAAGTGACCTTCGAAGATGTGGCCGGCATTGACGAGGCCAAAGAAGAGCTGGGAGAAATTGTCGAGTTCCTGCGGGACCCAAAAAAATTCACCCGTTTGGGCGGACGAATCCCCAAGGGAGTTCTTTTGATGGGTCCGCCGGGTACCGGCAAAACACTTTTGGGTCGGGCAATTGCAGGGGAGGCCGGTGTTCCTTTTTTCAGCATCAGCGGGTCCGACTTTGTCGAGATGTTTGTCGGTGTCGGTGCGTCCCGTGTGCGCGACCTATTCCTCCAGGGAAAGAAACATGCACCCTGTATCATATTCATTGACGAGATCGATGCCGTCGGCCGACATCGCGGTGCTTCTGGTGGAAATGGACGGATTCGAATCCAATGAAGGCGTTATCCTGATATCGGCTACCAACAGGCCGGATGTCCTCGACCCTGCGCTGCTGCGCCCGGGTCGTTTTGATCGGCAGGTGGTTGTTTCCATGCCGGACATCAAAGGACGTGAAATGATTCTCAAGGTACACATGAAAAAAACACCCATTGGTCCGGATGTTAAGCCTTTGATTCTGGCCAAAGGAACTCCGGGGTTTTCCGGAGCCGATTTGGAAAATCTGGTCAATGAAGCTGCGTTGCTGGCCGCCAAACGAGATAAAGAAAAAATTGAAATGATAGACTTTGAAGAATCCAAGGACAAAGTCTACATGGGATTGGAACGCAAATCAAAGGTGATCAAGGAAGAAGACCGTAAGGTAACGGCCTATCATGAGGGAGGACATGCATTGGTGGCTCGGTTCTTACCCGAAACCGATGCAGTTAACAAAATAACCATCGTACCCAGAGGGCGCGCTGCCGGTATCACATGGTTTCTACCCGAAGAACGCGATTTTAGATTCAAGGATCAGCTTGAAAGTGAGTTGGCGGTAGCATTCGGCGGCCGGGCGGCCGAAGACATTATCTTTAACCGGATCAGTACCGGTGCCGCCAATGATATCAAGCAGGCCACCGTCCTGGCGCAACAAATGATAAGGACCTGGGGTATGAGCGAAGTTCTGGGCCCCTTGTCTTACGCCAAAGGTGAAGAGCAGGTATTTCTCGGCCGGGAAATTGCCCAGCACAGGGATTATTCCGAAGCCACCGCTCAAAAGATCGACGAAGAGATCAACAAGTTGATCAAAGAGGCCTATCAACGCGCAACGGAAGTGTTAAACGAAAATGTGGACATCCTTCACAAACTGGCGGAATTGCTGCTCGAAAAAGAAACCGTTTTGGGCAAAGAACTGGATGAACTGATTCAGTCTTTAAGGCCACTGATTCAGTCTTTAAGGCCCGGCATCGAACTTCCTTCAAAAAGCCTAGATGATACGGAGCCGGAACCCCAAACAGCTTCCGAAACATCCTGACCTGGTGAATCTCCGAAAAATATATCATTATTCGTGGCGGAATTACACTCTGGAGTTTGGCCGTCAGACCTGTATCATGGGAGTGGTGAACGTGACGCCGGACTCTTTTTCCGACGGCGGACGATTCTATGATCACCACGCAGCCGTGGCTCAAGGCGAAAAGCTGGCAGCCGAGGGGGCGGCTATCATCGACATCGGCGGGGAATCCACACGCCCGTTTTCAGAGCCGGTGAGCGTTGAAGAAGAAACCCGTCGGGTTCTGCCGGTGATCGAAAAGCTGGTACAACGGGTATCGGTGCCGATCTGCATCGATACCACCAAAGCAAAGGTTGCCCGCCGGGCGCTGGAAGCCGGTGCCTCGATCATCAACGATGTGTCGGCCCTGCGATTTGACCCCGGCATCGCAGTGCTGGCCGCAGAAACTGACACCCCGCTGATCCTGATGCACATGCTGGGAAAACCCAAGTCCATGCAGGTCTTGCCTCGCTATGATAATCTGATAGATGAAATCCTCACATTTTTGGAAGATGCCGTTGAAAGAGCTGAAAATAGGGGTGTTGCCCGTGCCAGAATAATTGTGGATCCCGGAATCGGATTCGGTAAAACGGTCGCTCATAATTTACTTTTACTTAAGCATCTTCAGGCTTTTACACGTCTGGATCTTCCCATTCTCATCGGAACTTCGCGCAAAGCATTCATTCGCAATATCCTCAAAGACACGAATGACCAGGACATCCGGCCGGATCTGCCCATTGTGGAAATCGGTACCCAGGCCACCGTGGCGGCCGCTATAATGAATGGCGCCCATATCGTGCGGGTGCATGATGTAGCAAATACCATCGCCACAGTCAAAATTCTGGATGCACTGATAAATGTGCCGGACAGAGAGGGCATGGGGCAATTGAATGTGGAAGTTGGAATGCGGAATGCGGAAAAATGAGGTAACGGGCGTGGCGCATTATGTATAGGGCATGGGGCGTAGGGCAAAGGGCATAGGGCATAGGGCAGAGGGCAAAAGGATTGAACAGAGGCCAGATGACGGAGGTCAGAGGACAGAAAACAGATGGCAGAGAATAGAAGACCGAGGGCAAAAGGCATGGGGCAGAGGGCATATTAACAAGCGAATGTCGAATAATGAATACCATTTCGAATGTCGAGGGAATGTATCCTGTCTTTTTATAAATAAGATTGAGCGAAGCGGCATCCTTATTCGATGTTCAACGTTGGAAGTTCGATGTTCGATGTTCATCTTTTTTTTGCAAACTTCTCAACTTCCCAGCTTCCGATCTTCCTACCTTCCCATCCATCTTCGCAATCTGCGTTATACTTTCATTTCTGCTTTCAGTCTTGCGCCCTTAGGCACGGCCGATCTCTTTGAGAGTTTCTCTGTATATATTGTAAAACAGCTCTGTATCCGTGATTCCGCGACTCAGGATTTTGCCGACATCTTCAATGTTTTTGATGTTGATAATTAAATTGACGCTATCGTGAAACGCCATCATGTTGTCCATGGTGCGGTATCTGTTGGAGATCATGGCAACAAAAATATTGCGGCGCACCGCCATGCCCAGGCGTTCCAGATAGATCAGCACTCCGTTGGAGTCCGGATTATTCGTGTCAAAGCTCTCATTAACGACGATAAGATCATAGGTATGGTATCGCATTCGTTTGAGTGCATCCCGTGCATTTTCTGCAACCGAGATCTGGTAGTCCATCAGATGCAGCGCATTTTCGATGGTTTGCCTGGCAACGGGATTTTGTTCGCACATAAGGGCCGTTAGACCTTCCTCTTCAATAAAATTAAAGGGCTTCTCGGTATAGTCCAAGTTTTCGTTCCGGTTTGATTCCGCCTCGGCAGCCACGGTCCCGGCGGATTTTTTGGCAGGATTCAGGGAAATCCGCGTTTTGCATTTGGGGCAGGGGACAGTAGACGTCCGACCGCGTGGAATCTTTTCATCAGGGATTCGAAATTTACTTGTACAATTATTGCATTTTACGTCCATAGTTCAGACCTTGTTGAATAGTTTACTGGTTGAATGGTTGATTAGGTAAATTATAGTCATAATTTTAGAATGTTACGATTGCTGCTTAAAGATTTTGGGGACACAGATTTACACAGATAACCGCAGATTAGTACAAACCGCCTGGCGGCGGAACCATGTCCAGACATAC
This sequence comes from uncultured Desulfobacterales bacterium, assembly GCA_945787595.1. Next base: position 24,286 of record CALZJV010000168.1, read on the forward strand.
GTAGCTGCCTGCTTGCTATGTGTCCTTTCTCGCCGAAGGCGAAACAAACTTGCTTTTTAATTCGTGTTAATCCGTGTTTATCTGCCTGCCCAATGAAATCTTTTTTGCCCTTATTTCATCGGGGTGTCCTAATTGTCCTTTCTTTTGAAACATGACGTGTCCAATTATTTTGCAAATATGGGATAAATCCATATCTACAACCACTTAACCAATCAGCCAGTCAACTCATCAACCAAACAACGATATCTGTAGTTACCTTCAGTTTCTTACAAGGCTTTATTATAGGCGCGATCGATTTCAAGTTTTTCAATATCGGTGGTGGTTTCCCCTCGCGCACTTTTTACGGAATCGATACCGCGGCCTACGATCCCTCTCTGGGAAGCAAATGCCATGGCGGTTTCCTGGGTAATTTGACCTTCCTCATACAATCCAACGAGGTGCCCGTCGAAAGTCACCATACCGAATGCACCGCTGGCTTCCATGATATCATAAAAGGTTTTTCCATCGGATTCTCCGTGCAGGATTGTATCCTGGACCCTTAAATTTGTTCCCATTATTTCAAAGGTAGCGACCCGTCCACCGCCGATTTTCGGCAGTAAACGTTGGCACACGATCCAGCGTACCGCATCTGCAAGTCGAATCCGTATCTGACGCTCATCTTCATTGGGGAACATACCGATGATGCGGTTGACAGTGGAACCGGCGTCAACCGTATGCAGCGTGGTCAATACCAGATGGCCGGTTTCGGCAGCACTGAGTCCGATTTCGACTGTCTCTCTGTCACGCATTTCGCCGACCAGAATTACCTTGGGAGCTTGGCGCAGAGCGGCCCGCAAGCCGCTGGCATACATATCAAAATCGAGTCCGAGCTCTCGCTGGTTAAAGGTTGATTTTTTATGGGGATGCTGATATTCCACCGGATCTTCGAGGGTAATGACATGTACGGATTTGGTTTCGTTGATTTGATCCAGGATGGCTGCCAGCGTCGTCGTTTTTCCGGAACCCGTGGCGCCGGTGACAAATACGAGGCCGTTTTTTTCCTGGGCAATTTGATACATGGTTTTTGGCAGATTGCGGTCCTGGATCGTTGGTATTTTTGACTCGAGCTTTCGTAGAACGATGGACAGGTTTCCGCCTTGGGAAAATATATTGATCCTGAAGCGGGCTTTACCGGGTAAACTGTATGACAAGTCGCAGGATCCCTCGGTGAGCATTGTTTTCGTCAAGCGACGGTCCTGGTTGATTAGGTTGAGGGCCAGAATTTCAGTCTGGAAAGGCGAAAGTGCTTTAAAATTTGGTTTGATTTCAACCGGGATAAGCTCTCCGGCACTTTCAACCTGCATGGGTTTTCCCACCGTAAAATTCAGGTCGGAAACCTCCCGATGATAGTCCAGCATTTTTACCAATATATGATCTATTTCCTGTTTTTTCATAATTATGCTTCCGTAAAATCCGCCGGTGGCGCTTTGAGCATGGCTCTGAATCTGCCTTTTTCGTTTGATTTGGCGTATGCTTCATCTGCGCTGATTATTCCTTTTTTAAAAAGGTCCATAATGGAGTCATCCAATAGGACCATACCGTACTTTTTACCAGTCTGGATCATGGAAGGGACTTGATGGGTTTTGCCCTCCCGGATTAAATTGCGCACGGCCGGATTGGCGATCAAAATTTCCAGCGCCGCAACGCGACCTTTTCGGTCGATGCGCTTAAAAAGAGTCTGGGCGATAACGGCTCGCAGTCCATCGGCCAGGGTCGATCGGATCAGAGGTTGTTCCTGGGACGGGAAAACTTCGATCACCCGGTCTACGGATTTATAAGCGCTGGATGTGTGCAGTGTGGAGAAAACAAGGTGACCGGTGGATGCTGCTTCCACCGCCAGAGAAATGGTTTCAAGGTCCCTCATCTCCCCCACCAGGATAATGTCCGGATCCTCACGCAAAGCACCACGCAAGGCCGTTGAAAACGAATTTGTATGAACGCCCACCTCGCGATGATTAACGATGCAACCCTGGCTTTGATGCACGAATTCAATCGGGTCTTCGACGGTGATGATGTGATCCTTGCGCGTACGGTTGGCTACATCGATGATCGCCGCCAGTGTCGTGGATTTTCCGCTGCCGGTGGGGCCTGTGACCAGGACCAGCCCCCTTGGAAGTGTTGCCAACTTTGACACCACCGGCGGCAGGCCGAGCTGATCTGCGGTCATAATCGCACTGGGGATTTCTCTGAAAACCGCTGCGACGCCATTTCTTTGCATAAAGAAATTGGCACGATACCTGGCAAGCCCTGGTATCTCATAGCCGAAATCTATGTCGCCGTCTTCCTCAAATATTTTTATCTTCTGTTCGGGAGCGATCTCGTAGAGCATGCTTCTTAAATCATCGCTATCCATAACTTTAAATTTAATCCGTTCAATTTCGCCGCGTACTCGTAGCGCCGGGGGTAGACCCGATGCCAGATGAAGATCGGAAGCCCCCTGTTCATTCATTAATTTAAAAAATGCATCTATTTTAGCCATTCAATACTCCTTAGATTCAGTCGTAGTCGCTATGCGATAAGGTAATCATATAAAATATCGGCTAATCCCAGAAATTCTTAAAAAAAATTGCCACAAAGGCACAAAGACACAAAGCCAAACCGTTTGACAACCGCTCAACCTAACTTTGTGTCTTGGTGTCTTTGTGGCGAAAATGATTTTTCACCAATTGTCATTGATCCGCCCCTGGAGGGCACAAAAATAACGAGTAATCTCGTATGAAACTTCATATGAGATTCCGCCTATCTGGAACAGTGAATCCTCAAGGCGGATTAAAAGCCTTGAACGTCGAACATCGAACGCCCAACATCGAACGTCGAATATTGATGACGCTACGCTTTATCGATTTTATAACCAGCGAACCGCAGCCTGCGTTGAGCATAGCCGAGTCGAAATTCGAAGTGTAGATTCGCTGCCGGCCTGCGTAGCCACTTCACCGGAGCAGGCTTACGCTGTCTTTTATTAAATTGACAGAATACATTATTCGATGTTGGACGTTCAATGTTCGATGTTCGACGTTCATCAGTTTCTTTTTCGATTAGACCGATCGTTTTTTTGGCCGGCGGCTGGGCTGAACCGTTAACCCATAAACGCCTGCGTTTTTTCCTTACTTCGACTGCTTCAACAGTTTCAGCTTAGCATCCTCCTCTTCCATTGCTTTGGTGCCTTCCTTGCTGATGTCAAGCAGTTTGCCATGGGCCTCGACAATTGAGCCGATCTGCACAATTTTTTCCGCCTTCACTTCGGCCTCGGCGATAATCAATTCCGCCGACTTGCGGGCATTATCCTTCATTTGATCCAAAACTTTTTGGGAATTTAGCAACGCACGCTTAAAGGTTTCCTCGCGCTTTCGGTATCCCTGGATTTCCATTTCAAGGCGCCGGATCTCTTCCTGCAAATTTTTTTGGGTTCTTTGCAATGACTCAAAAACGCCGGCCATTTGTTCGAGAAATGTGTCCACTTCTCTGATGTCAAATCCACGGATTCTGGTTCTAAACTTTTGCTGATGGATATCAAGAGGTGTTAAGTTCATTGGATCTCACCTGCCTTTCTGTTAATGCATCGATTGCGCCAATCCGTAGAGGCTGTGCACCACGAATCGCTGCAGAAAGATGATAGCCAAAAAAACGATGATCGGAGAAAAATCAATACCGCCGAAGTTTACGGGTATTCTTTTTCGAATCTGGTAAAGTACGGGTTCGGTAACTTTATGAATAAAGCGAACGATGGGATTGTAAGGATCGGGACTTACCCATGACAGAACTGCGCGGGCGATAACTATCCACATAAAAATTGTAAGGACAATGTCCAGCACCTTGGCGATTGCGATTAGAAAATTACTCAAGATAATCATTTAGGGCCCAACCTTTGGCTTATCGAAAAATGGAATGAAGGTCGTTAAAACTGCCGACCATTATCTGAACTAAATTATATTCTCATCGATAAGTCAAGAAATTTCATGAGATATCAAAGGGTAAGCCCTCCTAAATAAATTCAGTTATACAGTAGTCGCGAAAATCAATGTTTGGTTTCAAGGACTACGTATTTAACAATAAAAATATCACACCCTTTTGTAGAATGCAAATTATAGAGATCTAAAATATGGTTAAGAGTGTTATGATGATTTGGAGGGTTGTAGAAAGGATTTCGATTTAAAATATTTATTTGCCACCCCGATGAAATCTTCAGTTTCCTATTTCATCGGGGTGGCCAATCAAATTCTATCCTCCGGCGATCATGGGAATCAAAAAGACCACCGAGTTATCAGGGACAGTGGTGCTATCAAAACTGGGCCGCGACACATATTTATCGCCAATGCGCACGACAGGATAGGGATGCTTGTCTCTAATTCCATCGAGCAAGTCGCTTATCGTCATGCCCTCATGCCAGGCAACCGTGCGGCCGTTGACCTCAATCATTATCGAACCCCGTTGGCCTCGAGGATCTCAAGTACTTCCGCAAAATCAATACCTAAACGTTTAACCGTTTCAATTGTGGGGATACCGTCGGCGGTCCATCCTCTGCGTTTATAAACCGCTTCTTTAAGTTTATCGTACTGTTTGCAGCGTAATTGCCGCAAAAGCGCTGTCTTCTCGGTGGTGGTCTTAGCAGAAATGTCGACCTGATATTTATCCTTCAGCTGGGTGTCGTAGCGCTCGGCCCGGGACTCATACTCCAGCTCGGTTACCGGTCCCATCGCCCGGTAGGGGATGTTGTCGTTTTCGGCCCGGCCGAAGCCCATTTTCAGGTTGAAAATACGCTGGAAATTATAAACTGCCTCACTCATTTCCACTAGGTCGTCGGGCTGGGCCGCCCGTCCGGTCACCGCACTGAAATACTCCGCATACCATTGCAGGTGTTTGATGACCTTGGCCGGTTCCTCTGTATCCTTATTGTCCTCGGGGATGATATCATTCCAGGGCAGCTTGCAAAGGCCGCAAAGCGAAAACCAGGTGCGAAACATGGGAAACCAGTGCAGCGCTTCGGCCTTCTGTTCGAAAGTCGGCATAAAATTGTGGACCATATCGAGAAAAATCAGCCAGGCTTCATCGTGCTGGGGGCCTTTGAGCGCCAAGCCGTAACCTCCCTGCTGGGCCAGGGATTCTTTGGTCATGTACTCGGAAAACTCCAGCCCTTTGGCCTCCATGCCGATGTCTGCCATGACAGCGGCATCGGCTGCGAAATCTGCGGCAAATATTGCTTTCATTCTGCGAACGCCCTGGCCGATAATTTGGCCGAAGCCCTCACCGGCGGCCATTTGATGGACAAGTTTGAGGGCGTTTAAACGATTGCCGAAACTCAAATCCATACCGCCGGTGTGGTCTTCATTGATCAGTCCCATTTCAAAGCATTCCATGGCAAAGGCAATCCCCGTGCCCACCGATATGGTGTCCAGACCATAGGCATCACAGTAAAAATTTAATTCCACGACGGTACTGGGGTCAAAGATACCCAGATTGGATCCGCAACCGGCAATGGTTTCATATTCGGGACCGTCCACAAAGACTTTTTTGCCTTTAAACGGTCCGGTCAACGGCACAAAGTCCTTTACCCCGTGGGAGCAGGCCACAGTACACCCCATCCAGCAGCCGTCAAAGCCCGGATCGAACAGACGGCGGTAGATTTCCTGGCCTAAATTGGGCGCCTGGGGATGCGAGCCGAAACGAAAATTGTGGGTCGGCAGCAAATCGTAATCATTCATGATGGTGACCAGGTGGGTGGTACCGATGCGTGACATCTCATTCTGTTTGGGATCCAGTTTGACAATTTCCCGGGAGTGGGATTTGGCGACATCTTTTAATCTGTCCTTATCGGCCGGCTTATTGGTGTCGGTCGTAACCGTGTCCCAGCGCACCACCAGGGCTTTAAGACCTTTGTCGGCAAAAACGCTGCCGATGCCCCCGCGGCCGGCCTGTTTATAGCGGGCGCGTTTGCGCTTGGCGTCATACCAGGTAAAATTTAAACATCCGATCAGGGCGTTGCAGGCACCCGGGCCGGCTGACACCACAGAAATGCTGCGCGGTTTACCCCCGGCAAAATGTCCGGTGAGAAGGTCGGAAAGCTCATAGGCATTATCCGGCAAGCCGCTGGCCTCTAGTATCTGAACGCTTCCGTCGATACCATCGATATAAACAACCGTGTCCTGAGATGTTTTGCCCTGAATTTGAAGGGCGTCAAAGCCGGAAAACTTCAAGTAGGGGCCAAAATATCCACCGACGTTGGAGTCTATAACCGACCCCGTCAGCGGAGAAAGGCTGGAAACGATGCTTTTGCCGGAACCCGGGTAGATAGGCGTACCCCCCAGTGGGCCTGAGGCGATGCAAATGGCATTTGCCGGATCATTCCACCGGGTGGTCGAATCGACCGCATTCCAGAGCAGCCAGAGATCATACCCTTTGCCTCCGACAAATATGTCTCTGGTTTTTGGTTCAACAGGATTAATTGCCATCTCCTGCTTGGAAATATCCACGGACAGGGTTTGACCGGCATATCCCCTTTCGATCTCAGGCCGTTTGTATTCCAGAGTTTTGACGACGTTCAATTCATAATCAGGCATTTTTCCCCCCTTGGTGCTTTATTTCATTAATTCGAAATCGTAATTTGGTCGATTATAGCTAAACCGCTTTATAAGGTCAAAGGTTAAAGGTCAAAGGTCAAAGGTTAAAGGAGAAAAGCCTTAAAAATAGAGGTTGGGAAGCTCGGAAGCTTGGAAGCGCGGATGCTGAAGGCGCAAAGCTGAAAGTAACAACAACTCACCGCAGAGAACGCGGAGCTCGCAGAGTTTGTTATACTTCTAATAGCGTTTCTTATAATTTATACAAATATTTTTTAATTTCATTTATTTTTTTAAAAAGCCCCTTTTTATTTTAATGATGCCACTGAGCATATATGCACTTAATCTGGCTGCCCGCTTCCAAACCTCAAGATCTTCAAATCTCATCATCCCAACTTCCGAGCTTCCCAACCTCTCACCTTCATATTTTCAAATTCCTCCCTCTTCCCTCGCCTTTCGTTACTTCCACACTCCGCATTCCCAACTTCCATCTTTAAGGCTTCTCACCTTCCCATCTTTTCTGCGGTCTTTAACTCCGCATTCCCGCCGGGGCGTAGACGCAGGCCCCTATGGGCCGGAGGCCGCATTCCCAATTCCGAATTCAAACAACTCTATTTCAGCGCTTCTTCCCTCTTAAACTTGCGGGCGGGTGAAAATTCTTTCAAAATTAAATTATCGATTTCATTCCTGCTGCCGGCTATCGTCCGAGCAGCCGTTTCGGCGATTCCGGGCGCCAGCATCAACCCCTGGCCGCACATGCCGGTGGCATGGAACAATCCTTTGATTTCACGGTTCCATCCAATCAGCGGCGAGCCGTCCGGCGTCATGGGATAAAGGCCCCGCCAGGTCCGGCGGACTCGCAGGTTCTTCAGCCGGGGCAGAAGGGTCACCATGCGGGCACAGACCTGGGGCAAAAATTGCGATGTCTCGCGTTTGTCCTTTCCGATAATCGGCGGATCAGGGGTAATGCAAAAGATGACCTGACCATGTTTGTTTTGATAGAAATAATAATTTTTAGAGCCCCTCGCCGGCCGGATATCCACTACCATACACTCAAAAAATGGCTGCACCGGTTCGGTGATGGCGCCTTCATGTGAGTCGGGGGTAATCGGTAAGTCAATATTTGCGGTTTTGCAGAGCTCCGGGGAAAATGGCCCGGCGGCATCGATCACCATTGCCGCACCATATTGGGCCTTATCGGTGGCTATACCGATCACCTTGCCTTTCTGGCACTGGATTTCAGTGACTTTTTCCTTAAAATGAAACTCAGCTCCCAATTTCAGGGCTCGACTGTAGAAAGCATTCACCGCCAGCAGGGGGGAAATGGAGCCGTCATCAGGCGATACCGTACCACCGCGTAAACCCTGCGGATTGATTCCGGGAATGATCTCCTGAATGGTTTGCGGTCCCACAACATCAATATTCAAACCGAATTTTTTCTGAACCGGCAGCAACCCTTTCAGCATCTGTTCGTCGCCCGGGCGGTACACCGGGAATACATATCCGCCTTTTAACCACTCGATGTTGTCGCCGTGCAGCTGCTGCCAGGTGGAAAATATTTCAAGAGAACGGCGACAGGTGAGTATTTTGGCGGGATCGGAATGGGTGGCTCTGATCCCGCCGATGGCATGTTTGTTTTCCCCCTGTCCCGGTGAAGGGTGCATGTCGATAACCAGCGGTTTCATCCCTAGCTCCGCCAGGGCCATGGCTGTAGGAACCCCCACAGATCCGGCACCGACTATGATGACGTCATAGGTCAAAATTAATGCTCCTCGCCCGGACAACTGGAATTGATTATTGAAAATTGAAGATTGAATATTTGTGGATGTCGCTTCGCTCTACGCTTTTTATTTTCATTTTTAATTATTTACAATTAGAATCCATTTCTCTTTTTTCGTCCCTTGTCCCTCGCCCCTCGGTTACCCAAAATCCCTCAATTTCTCAATTCCTGAATTCCTCTAATCTTCTCAACCTTTCAACTTCTGATCTTCTTTTCGTCCCTCTTCCAAGCGAAGCGGTCTTCCTTCGTCCCTCATCCCTCGCCCCTCACAAAGGCTCCCGCAAACACGCCGATGGGCACTTCCACGAAAAGGGGCCGGTCGACCCTGTCGGTCACCGCCGCAAAATCGATGCCTTCTTCTTGAAATATTCGCCAGACCATGGGCCGGCAGGTCTTGGATCCACAGGCGCCCATACCTGCCCTTGTCAGCGCTTTGAGTTGATTCAAATCCCGGATGCCGTCCCGGATGGCAGCCCGAATCTCACCGGCTGTAACGCGTTCGCAGCGGCAGACGATGGCATCATCCGGCGGTGGCTCCTTTTCATAGATGGTGGATGGCTCGATTTGTTTTTCCTGGACCCATATTCCCACCGCCGCTTTGGCCACCGCGTTGTCGAGTCGTACCTGAACCAAAAGGGTTCCGGGGTATTTTCGCCGGACTTTCACCTCTTCAACCGTAAAGTAGCCTAGCACGGCACCGTCAATGTCCGTTATCGGAACCTTTTGGCCCACTTGGACCTGATCCCTCCAGACTTCATAGGGAAAGGTCACCAGGGGATGCTGCCGGTCTTGCCGGTAATCTACCATCGAAACCGAAAGTCCGGGGCAGACGGCGACACAGCTGGCACAACCCGTACACAAATCCAGATCGACCATATACGGCAAGCCGGTAATTTTATCCCCCTCTGTTTTCACGGCGCCCACCGGGCATACCGAGGTACAGGGATTGCAGGGCACCTCCTGGTAGCAGTGAAATATCGGAAAAACACCGTCCTCTTTTGCAGGCGGTTCGTGTCTGGCCTGCCGTCCCGGTTTTGATTTTAAGATGGTGGCCTTTTCGTCCCATTCTTTGGGGATTTGCTCTGTATCGATACCGAGGGATTGAGCGATTTTACAACCCTCGATTTTTCCGGTGAACATAGCGGCGGAGGCTTCTGCAATTTCGCTGGCATCACCGGCGCAAAAAACATCCATTTTCCATTGCCTGGCTTTGAGATAAAACTCGTTGACCTCGGCAAGCCCTACGGCGATCAATACCGTATCGACTTTAAAGGTTTTATGAGAGTCCTCGATGACCCTCCAATCCTCGTCGAGACGACCAATGGTGACCGACTCAACCTTGTCCCTTCCATTGGCGCAAATCACTGTGTGGCCGGCATATATGGGGACCCCCAGCCGTTTGAGTTTGTCAGCATGCACCTTGTATCCGCCGACATTGGGCAGGGCCTCGATGAGGGCCACCACTGCAATGCCGGCCTGAATGGCATGATAGCCGGCAATAAGACCCACGTTGCCGCCGCCAACGATTAAAACTTTCTGCGAGGATTTAACCAGATCGCGATTTACCAGGGTCTGAAAGGCCCCGGCACCGTATACGCCCGGCAAGGTGTTGCCCGGAAAAGACAGCATCTTTTCCCTGGCGCCGGTAGCCACCAGAAGTTTTTTGGGCTTTATTTTGTGGTAACGATGGTCTTTGACCACCCCCACTATTTGGTCGGAAAATACCGCCACGGCAGTGGTATTTAACCAAACTTCCACTGAATCCTGCAATGAAAGGTCTTGCTGCAGAATTTTTGCAATTTCAAAGCCGCGGGTTCCGGCATGGGTATCCTCTACGGAACCGAAAAATTTATGGGTCTGAAGTACCAGCTTGCCACCCAGCCGATCCTTATCATCCACGATGAGGGTTTTGACACCGAGTTTGCCCAACTCGATAGCTGCCGCCAGCCCCGCCGGACCAGCCCCGATGATCAATACGTCTACTTTCCTGGTGGACACTTCAGCGGGCGCCGGCAAGCGGTCGTCGGCCGGCAGCTTCGGAAGCCCTTCCACGCTTTGCACGACCATCCCGTCAAACAGCGGGGTCATGCAGGCTTTAACTGAAATTTTGTCGGCAATGACCATGCACTGGGAGCACTGGCCGTTGGCACAGAAAATGCCCTGGGGACTGTTGTCTTTGGGGTGGTGGCCGAAGATATGAATACCGCAGGCAAATAGTGCCGAAGAGATCATCTCCCCTTCAAATCCAGTCATTTGTTCACCATTCCAGGTGAAGGTCGCTACTTTTTTTTGAGGAATTTTAAGAATCGGGTGTTTGGTAATTCTATGTTTCATTACAAAAAGATAATTATTAATTATTAATGTTTATTTTTAAATTCAAAGCTAAAAATCAAAATTAATACTGCCTATTCCTTCAATTCTAAATTTATAATCCAAAATTCAAAACTACAGTTTTTTGTAATCGTTAAATTAATAATTCAAAATTCAGAACTCAAAATTCAAAATTTAAAATTTTGGTCCATGCAAACTGCATCTCACTTTTCACCTAATTTTTGTTCCTTTCACCCTTCACTTCTCAACCACACACCTTCTCATCATCCCAACCTCTATCTCTATCACTTCTCTTCTTCCTATCTTCTATTATTCTCACTCGCCTTTCGTCAATCGTCCCTCATTCTTTCTAACTTTCTCACCTTCTAATCTTCTAGTTCGTCCTTCGTCTCTCGCCCCTCGTCTTTCGTTACTTCCGCATTCCGCATTCCCACTTCCCTCCGGGGCCTAGGCCTCTATGTCCCCTCCGGGCCGGAGGCCGCATTCAAACACTTCTCACCGTCTCACCTTCTTTCTTTGCTGCCCACATTTCCATATGCCGGCTGAATCGCAGCACATGATTCCGCGCCAGTTTTCGTGCGAGATCTGCCTGACCGTTTTCCACCGCCTGGATGATCTCGCACAGATCCTGATAGTTTTCGCAGAGCTCACGGTTTTCCATGGAAAGAAAGCGATCGTAGTAACGATGGATATTGTCGTGAATTGAGTGCAGCACGGAGATATAAATCGGATTTCCGGTAATAACCGCCAGATTCATGTGAATTTGCTTGTCAAGGGTGATAAAGGCATTGCGCTGGGAACTTCCCTGATCAACGCATTTGTGTGCTTGCGCCAGAAGCTGCCTGAGGTTTTTAATGTCATCGGCGGTGTGCCGTTCAGCGGCATGCGCCGCCACGATGCCTTCCACATCTTCACGAAATTCCGCCAGATGGCCCAACGAAATATTTTGCGAGCGGATCAACAGACCGATGCTTTCCCTGACCTGTTCGGCATCGATGGATTTGACCACCGAACCGCCGCCGACACCCAACCTGATTTCAATCAAGCCTTTTTGCTCCAAAACCCGCAAGGCCTCACGAAGAGTTCCGCGGCTGATATTAAACATTTCTTTAAGTTCGCGTTCAGCCGGCAGCGTCTCACCGGTTTTCAGCCGGCCGTCGAAAATTGCCTCCTGGATTTGTTCGACCACGTCCTGAAAGACTTTGGTTTGCTTGGCCGCCTGAAACATGGACACCTCTTTTTAATATCTTCGAATTATTAATGAATTAAAATTTCTAAAGCAATTATTCTCCACCGCCAGTGAATTAGTGCGGAGAATTTATCTCAATGGTTAGACCATTATAAATACCCCGGGTTTGGATGGGTGTCAAGACGATTTTCCAATTGACAAACCAAATTTCGAGTATATACTAAAAATATATACTGATAATGAGGAGGTTAACGATGAAAACGGCAAAATTGTTTAAAAACGGGCAAAGCCAAGCTGTAAGATTACCAAAGGAATTTAGAATTGCTGGAAGTGAGGTGTATATTAAAAAACAAGGCGTGGCAATTATCCTGTTACCTAAAGAAAAGTCATGGGAACCTCTTTTTGACAGCCTAAACCATTTCACGAAAGATTTTAGAATCGAACGAAATCAACCCGGGGAAAATCAAAAACGGGAGCCAATGTTCAAATGAAATATCTCCTGGACACAAATATTTGCATATATATTATCAATGATAAACCAAAAAAAATATTGAGAAAATTTGAACGATATCCCAGTCATGAATTTGGGATTTCTTCGATAACGCAAGCAGAATTGCAGTATGGGGTTGCCAAAAGCAAAAGTAAAAAAACAAATCAATTAGCTCTCGACGAATTCTTGCTGCCACTGACGATATTGCCCTTTTACGGCCCAAAACTGGTTGCATGCTATGGGGAAATTAGGGCTTTGTTGGAATCGAAGGGTAAAACCATAGGTCCTCTTGATATGCTGATCGCTGCCCATGCATTGAGTCTGGATCTAACGATCATTTCAAACAATATCAAAGAATTTTCACGGGTGCCAAACCTCAAATGCGATAATTGGGTCTTCTGAGAATACAGCACAGTGGATAGTATCAACTTGATTTCTATCGGGGCTTTGTTCAGAGGAGGTTGATTACTGCGTTGTGAGATAGTAGAATGGGTTGATTCGGTTGATTGAATTGAGTAAGCTGATTAGGTCGACGAAGAGAATTTTAAATTCTTAGTTTTGAATTTGAAATTAAGCATTAAAAATTAAGAATTATCTTTTCACTTTCTTTTCGCCTTCTCAGCTTCCTAACTTCCGATCTTCCCAGCTTCTCATCCGCATTCTATCTAAGCCCATCCATAAATCGGTTAAAATC
>CALZJV010000169.1 GCA_945787595.1 uncultured Desulfobacterales bacterium
ATGCCGGCAATTTTGTCTTCCGACAAAAGCCCTTTATCTACCAGGTATTTTTGAAACCGCAGAATAGGATCCCGCTTGCGCCACATATCGACCTCTTTTTCGGTGCGATACCGTTTGGGGTCATCTGCCGTGGTATGCATCGCCATACGGTAGGTGACGCATTCGATCAGGGTGGGTCCCTGGCCGGAGCGTGCCCGGTCAACGGCTTCCTTCGCTGCAGCGTAAACGGCCAGAATATCGTTACCATCCACCTGGATACCCGGCATACCGTAAGCCAGTGCTTTTTGGGCCAGAGTACTAGAACGGGTCTGTTTGGCGACGGGAATTGAGATGGCCCATTGATTGTTCTGGCAGACGAATATCACCGGAGCCTGAAACACACCGGCAAAATTCAGGCCTTCATGAAAATCTCCTTCGGATGTCGCCCCATCTCCGAAAAAAGTCATCGCTACATTGTCGGTTTGCCGGTATTTTGCCGCCCATCCCAGACCGACGGCATGCAGGATCTGGGAACCCACCGGAACTGATATGGGCAGATTGTTCACGTCCGGCGGGATTTCTACGCCCTCGTTGTAGCCGTTGTTGTAAATAATAACGCTTTCAAGCGATCGGCCCCGCCAGACTTCAGCAGCGGTCTCACGAAACGCCGGCACCATCCAATCCGATGGCCGCAATAGGGCGATAGCTCCCAGCTGGGCGGCTTCCTGACCGGTAATGGGCGGAAACGTCCCGATCCTTCCCTGTCGTTGAAGGTTCAGCAAGCGTTCATCGAATCTTCGGCTTAAAAGTATGGCCCGATGTAGTTTGAGGAGAAGTTCTTCTGGGATATCCGGCTCAAGGCTAGCATCCAGTTCTCCTTTATCATTTAAAATTGAAAGGTATTCTATTTTGTCAGGGATATTGATCGTATTCCTGGGCATGATTTTTCTCCTTTGGTCGACTGGAGACTGAATTATTAGGTATAAAATTTCGTTAATTTGTTGCAGCCGATTCCAGCCTATAGAAATATGTTACCAATTTTTACTTAGTCAAGGCTATAGGGAATCAACCCATTGATAGATTGTCACGTCGTAAATTCACTAAAATGATTATGAGAGGTATAATCTCTCAATCTTGAGAGATCCACCATTCACAATTTGACATCAAGACAAGTGCTAGAGATTTCGAATACTCTGAATGGAAAATGCATCAGAATAGAATGAATTGAAGATATAGGGGCAGGTAACCGGCCCGCCGGGAAACCCGGACAGTCAGTGAAAGAATTCCAATCCTGGTTCCCGATATTGCCGGAAAATCCTCAACCGGTGGGCACTTGGAATTACTCCAATGCTGCATAAACAACATGGCAAGGGATCGCGCTAGACGATCCGCCGGAGGCGGACTTGACCCCTGACGCCTTGTCTCTGAAGCCCTCCGGCTTTTGCAAGGTTAGGGTTTATTCTACAATCTCAAGAACAACACGTCTTCGTTGCTTGGCTGAAGCCGCGCCTAAAATTGTCCGCAACGATCTGGCCGTGCGGCCCTGTTTCCCGATGATTTTACCCAGATCCTCTTTGGCTACCTTTAACTCCAGCACAGTTGCCTGGCTGCCCTCCAGTGCTGTTACCGCTACTTCTTCAGGCTTGTCCACCAGCGCACGGGCGATACGTTCGATCAGATCCTTCATTGCCATTCTCCTTGGTTACCCGTTTAGAACCGAGATATAAAGCAAGTTTCAGAGCTCCCAAAGTTCAGCTATACAGCGCAGGAAGAGCTGGAACTTATGGGCTGCGGTCAATTGGAATGTTGGTATGCAGGAAAATTAGAATATTGGGTTTGGAGAAAATAGAGTGGTGCCTTATCGCTCCCGTTTGAGTAGGTTTAACAGAAAAGTTAATAATGACAATAAAATATCTTTTAAAAACCCTGCCTTCCACTATTCTCTCCCAGGCGCAGGCCGTAAAGGACCCTAGATTTTGATGACGTGGTCGAGTGTCCGAGATAACACTTTTGTTAGTCTATTTTTTAATATAGATTTGTGAAACTTGTAAATAGGGTAAACAGTGTATTTTACAAAAAGAAATGCAGTAATAGTTAAGCCACAAAGGCCGAAGAAAAGTAATATGATGTTTGAAATTCTGTCAAAAGGAGAGGAATTTTTAAGTGCTGAAATAATTGTAGATGCGGTATCAATAGAATTCAATAATAAACTTTGTGGCTTAGTCCATCGATTCGTAAATTCGATCACGAATTTACTCACTCAGGACTAAGTGCTGAGTGAGCAATTAGATTTAATTAATCGAACAACATACGTTACTGTATTTGCGAATCGAAGCACTTCGTGTCTTAGTGGCTGAATTATTACGATTGATATTGTTTTTGCCGGAATCTGATTTACTTTTATATTTTAAGGAAGATATCAGAAAAAGCGGGAGGAAATGAATATGGATTTTGCTATTCCAGCAGCGATTTCCCAAGAACTCAATCGGTTCAGGGACTTTGTTCGAACCCAACTAATGCCGGATCTTCCATCCTGGATGCCGAAGCAAAAAATACCGGCTACGTTTTTTCAACTTATGGGTGAAAGCGGCTGGTACGGTATTAAAATTAAAGGGGGGCGTCTGATCAGGGGTCCGGCATTAAGGGAAGCAATGATAGCAGAAGAGCTGGCGAAGGTGTCACCGGGCGTGGCGATCGTCGCGCTGGCGCATGTCGATTTGGGACTTATGGGGCTATTCCTGTTTGGCTCGCAGAGTCTCCATCAAACTTATGGGGCTTCCGCCGCGCAGGGGAAAACCGTGATGTGCCTGGGCAACACCGAAAATAAAGCAGGCAGCGACGTTGCCGGAATTTCCATGAGCGCTGTTAAAGTTGATGGCGGGTGGATGCTCAACGGAACCAAGGCGTATGTCACCAATGGTCTTATTGCCGATCTGGGTGTGATTACAGCAGTTTCGGACCCTCGGGCCACAAGGAACAAGCGCTTGTCCATGTATCTGGTGGATCTTAACACAGAAGGTGTTCACAAAAAAAAATTGAACAAGCAGGTGTGGATACCATCTGATTTGACCCGCTTACGGTTTAACAATGTTTTCGTGCCGGATTATCACCTTTTAGGGACCCGGGGTCAAGGTCTGCAGCAGGTACTTGAGGTGTTTACCAACAGCAGAGTTCCCATCGCCGCCCTCACCCTGGGAACCGCGGTCGGAGCCTTTAACCTGGCGCATGAACATATGCAAAAGCGTACTGTTTTCGGCAAAAAAATCCTGAATTTTCAGGCCAAAGCTTTTGAATTATCCGATTTTTATGCAAAGATTGAGGCTGCCCGGCTTATGCTCCAGAAGGCCTGCTGGAAAATAGATCAGGGGGAAGATTTTCGCCAGGCAGCGTCATTGGCAAAATACCTGACCGTGAATGTCGCCCGGGAGGTGACCATCTGGGCAGCTGATATTTTTGGGGCCGCTTCCGTCATTTTTGAACATCCAATACATAAATATCCGCTGGACGTTTGGGCGGCATCTCTGGGTGAAGGTACCCAGGATATACAGAAGTTGATTATATTTCGGGAGCTTATGAATAATCATCCCGCCACTTAAATCGGTATGATAAAGCAGCAGGCGCTATTTTTTTAATATTTCCCGGTATTTTGCAACAATGTCCTTAATGGCCTCTTCTAAGAGATTGCCCAGCGACTTATCCGTATCAACCGCAAGGTGTTTCAACTCCTTGATACGGTCAGAATCAATACTTGTTGAGAATACCTTTTTCTTGGCCATAATTTGTATATTACACCGTCATGAAACAAATTACAATAAAGATAATCAATATGAATTAATTAAAGATAGCTATAATTATATAAAAAAAGAAATACACCACGGGCAGGCGGGCAGTAAACACCGAACAAAATCAAGCAAAATGTTTGGGATGATTTAAATAAATGGGTCTGGGCCGGGGATTTGCGATTTTTTCCAGGATAGGGCACACTGCGTAGGAATCTTGGCTGTAAAGTGGAAGCTGAAGGTCTAAGATAAATATGATAAAGTAGAACTATGGTGTCAAAACAATTTTGCCGAATTGCTGACCCGCTTCCATCATCTGATAGGCCTGACGTCCTGCGCTCAGCGGCATGACTTGATGGATAACCGGTTTAAGCCTGCCGGACCACAATAATTTCATCACATCATGAAAATCCTGGTGTGATCCCATGGTACTGCCGATCAGACTGATCTGCTTGCCGAAGATAAAGCGTATATCGATTGCGGCTTTGGGGCCGCTGGTGTTTCCCACGATGACAATTCGTCCGCCCCGGGCGACGGCTTGCATGCTGGTGGTGATAGTGGCCTTACCCACATTATCCACCACTACATCGACACCCCGTTTCTCGGTAAGTTTATAAATCTCCTTGCCCCAATTGACCTGGGATCGATCCAAGACCATATCGGCACCCAATTGCCGTGCCCGCTCGGATTTTTCCGGATTGGCAGCCACGACATAAACGGTGGCACCCGCCACCGGCGCGCAGGGCAGCACGATGCATCAACATGCGCCAGGCAGTTAGGGTCACTAGTATCGGTGCGGCAGCATCGACAAATTCAATCTTATCGGAAATGGCTGCCAGGTTGTCGATCGGAACCCTTAAATACTCGGCAGCACCGCCACGCATATGTTCCCCCAGAACGTGATAGTTGGGGCTGACGCTATCTTGACCGCGCCGGGCATATTCGTCTTCAGACAGGTTTATGCCGGGATCAACCACGACCCGCTGCCCCACCTGCCAGCCCGACACATCGGGCCCGAGCCCGGCAATTTCACCGGCAACGTCGGCACCGCACCAGTGGGGCATCTCCAGATTAAGACCCGGCCAGCCTCTCCGGACCCAGATGTCCAGAAAATTGAGTGCGCAGGCGCGTACTCGAATCAGCACTTCCCCCGGCCCGGGTTCGGGATCGGGCACATCGCCATATCTTACGACATCCAATTCACCGTGTTGTTCGAAATAAAGCGCTTTCATAACAGGAAACCTCTATAATTCGTCAATAATCAATCGCCATTCATCCTTGTCTATATTTTATCCGCATCAAACGCTTCCACCCAGGTTTCTATCAATTTATCCGTCCGATTTTTAAGACGGTTTGAAATAATGTTGCTCAATTTAGACATGATCATATACCCCAGAGAATGATCGTCTTCCATCATCGTCTTAAGCTCCACGGCCGGAATCGCAATCACACGGCTGGCCTCGGTACATTGTGCCGTTACGGTTCGAAGTCCGGGCCCGACCAGAGACGCCCATCCGAAAACCTGATCCGGATAAACCGTATCGACGACGATCCACTTCTCTTCATCGACTAAACTGGCCTGAATGGATTCTTCATATTCGATTTCGGTCTTCAACACTCTGTCGGTAAAAACAATGCTCAGATCGACTTCACCCTTTAGGAGAGCATAGAAATGCTCAGCGGGTTCTTTATAGTGAAAGACGACTTCTTCAGCTTCCAACTCAAGCACTTCTCCTTTCTGAGCAATCATTTCCAAGGCATCTGGTGCCACAGCGCTAAAAAATTTAAAACCGGCTAAAGGATTCTTTTCCGTCACAATAACCTCCTTGTTTTTTGCTGTTCCCGGTATGATCGAAGCAAATTTATCATAATTATTGTAGATCTCTGGGCAATCCGCCTGAGGCGGGATTTTCGGGTATTTTCAGTATCTTTAACTGATTGAATATCTGAGGAAATTGATATTGCCCCGATGGCGGAACATACAATTGATGAGAGAGTTGTTGAGCATACAATATATAATTACCATTAATTAGAAGTAAAGGATTATTACCTCGTCTTAAAAAATATAGCTAGTTTCCATCCATAAATGGTCTTTTTGCCCAATCTCGGCGTCAATCGGCGCGTTTGTTTGTGCGAGGTAGCCAGCTACGTCTCCGCACAAACGCTTGATTTCCTTGACATTGGACAAAAATCCGCATTTCTGGATTGGAAACACTATTTAGTGCCCAAACTGATTTTAACCGATTTATGGACGGGCACTAGCTAAATGATGCTTGACAAGAAGGGGTTAATTATTACATGTTATGCATATCAGCAGCTGACCGGATTTTTAGCAGCGGAGTGTATCGGGTATAACCTGAAGAGCGCGAATAACGTGAACCCGAATCCTGCGAAATCCCGGTTCATTTTATTCGATCCCCGTTCTAAAATCAGCGCTGCGGCCAAGCTGTCATATTCCGTCCAGGCGATGCGAACACCAGCGCTAATCTATTATATCTATACCTATCACGATTGCGATAATATCTAGCTGAGAAAAATGTCAAATACCAGGCTTCCTACTTTTGCCGGGTCCCATAACCAATTCGCATTTGAAGAAATAGAGCATACTGCGGATCGGGCGTTACGCATCTACGGATCGAACTTAGAGGAACTCCTGCTCAATGCAGCGCGAGGCATGAACAGTCTTATGGTCACAAAGCATAGCCCTTGCTCTGATCTCCAGGAAAAATTCGTTGAGATCGAGGCGATGGATACTGAAAGTCTATTAGTGGACTGGTTGAGCGAACTGGCATACTGGGCGGAAATGGAAATGCTCATTTTTCAAGAATTCGAGATAGAGAGTGTGTCGCCGACCCATCTCAGGGCAAGAATGTACGGCAGCCGGATAACACAACTGGAAAAGCACATCAAGGCAGTCACTTACCACAAGCTGGATATTGTCCAAACGAAAATAGGATTGATTGCGACGGTGGTCTTTGATGTATGAGGGAGGCTGAAAAAAAATAGCATCCCGCTGTCTGAACGGCAGGGTTTCGAAACTCAGCACGCTGGTAATTTAAGGTTGTTAGTTACAGGTGTCAGGTTTCGGGTGTCAGGAAGGCGCGCTGCTAATACCTGAAACCTGAAAATGAAACCTAAGTATCCGACAACGTGTTGTCAGATAAAGGCTTCTAAGGGCCTAAGGAGGTGTCGCTTGGCCAACGTTCACGATTTCAAAAAAATTGATGAATACCTCTATGAGGTCCCGGCTTCTTTTCGTGAAGATATGCGGGTACCGAGATATGCGGGTACCGGCTCGATTTTATGCGGATGCAATCCTATTGGAAGGTGTCAAAAATGACCGCAGCCTGGAACAGCTGATCAATACCGCCACACTACCGGGTGCCGTCAAATACGCCCTTGCCATGCCGGATATCCACCAGGGATACGGATTTCCAATTGGCGGCGTGGTGGCCACCCAGTTACCGGACGGCGTAATTTCACCCGGTGGTGTCGGGTATGACATCAATTGCGGTGTACGTCTACTGGGGACCCGTCTGGAACAAGACGAGATTAGCCCCTATCTGGACATTCTGGCCACGAGCATCTACGCCAATTGTCCCAGCGGTGTCGGAAAAGGCGGCAATATCAAACTCAAGTCCGGCGAATTGGATCGGGTAATCGAATTGGGCTCGACCTGGGCCTTGAAACGCGGCTTGGCGACCGAAGCCGACCTGGAACGTACCGAAGAAAACGGATGTTTGGCGGGAGCGGATGCAGGCAAGGTCAGCCCGCGGGCCAAAGATCGCGGTAAAGGACAGGTAGGAACCCTGGGAGCCGGTAATCACTTCATTGAAATCGATGTGGTGGACAAGGTTATCGATGAAGCCGCTGCTAGACGTATGGGGCTTTTTGAAAAGCAGATTGCGGTTCAGATTCATTGCGGCTCGCGCGGACTCGGCCACCAGGTATGCAGTGACTATGTCAAACGTTTCCAGAAATCGATTCGTCGTTACGGTTATAACCTACCGGACAGGGAGCTGGTTTGCGCACCGCTTTCCAGTTCGGAAGGTGGGGATTATCTGGCAGCTATGAAAGGGGCGGCCAATTACGCCTTTGCAAACCGTCAGGTACTAGCCAGTCATATTCGACGCAGTTTCGAACAGACGCTGGCGGGTAAACTAAAAAATCACCATCTATACCAGATTTACGACATCGCTCACAACATGGCAAAAGTCGAAACCCATATCGTCGACGGCAGACAGCTTAAGCTTTGTGTTCATCGCAAAGGCGCCACCCGCGCTTTCGGCCCCGGCTCAGCGGAACTGCCCGCCGTATATCGCGATATCGGGCAGCCGGTCCTGGTGCCCGGCTCAATGGGTACTGCCAGCTGGGTGTTAGTGGGTACGCAAAACTCAATGACACAGACCTTTGGTTCGACCTGCCACGGCGCCGGTCGAAGCATGAGTCGAAAGAAAGCCAAAAAGTCGGTACATGGAGCAGGCTTACGAGATCAGCTCGAATCACGTGGCATCCACGTGCGTGCCGGCAGCATGTCAGGTCTGGCTGAAGAAGCACCGACGGCTTACAAGGACGTCAATCGGGTCGTCGATGTCGTGCACGGCGCCGGTATCGCCAGGAAGGTGGCACGATTGACGCCGGTAGCTGTTATCAAAGGATAGAGAGTAAAAAAGAGGCCAAGGGTCTATGCTTGTCCCGAGACTGCGCTCGTGAAAGAGTGACCCCTGCGGGTCAGCGAATTTAATATTGAATATTGAAGATTGAAGATTTGTGGATGTCGCTCTCCGAGGCGTAGGCGCTACAACCCCTACGAGCCGGAGGCTTCGCTCTGCCTTTTTTATGATCTTTTTTAATAATTGATCCCGCCGGCTTCCGGCTCGTAGAGCGCCTACAGCTCGGAGAGAGGCGGACCTTAAATATTCAATCTTCAATCGACAATCTTGAATCATGGTATTTGTGATTTGCTGAAACCTTCATTTTCTTACAACATGTTGTCAGAAAAAATGGACTAAGCGCCTAGAAAGGAGGAACGGTATCATGAGAGTACAATTTAAAAATATTTTATGTGCCACGGATTTTTCGGATTTCTCCAATCACACGATCAGCTTTGGTGTAGCACTGGCCAAAGAATTTGAGGCCAAGCTTTTTGTCAGTCACGTGATTGACCTATCCTCGGTTGCCATCTACGGGGAGTTTCAACTGGATCCTGTTGGACAGCAAAACCGGATTATGGAAGATGCCGACGTGCAACTCAGAGAGTTGACCGGCGACCAGCCGATCTCATGGGAACCATTGATTACCGTAGGCAAACCTGCAGATGAGATTTCCCGAGCTGTCGAAGAAAGAGACATTGATCTGGTGATCACCGCAACCCGCGGCCGTTCAGGACTCAAACGTATCATCCTCGGCTCCGTCACCGAGCGCCTGATGCGAACCCTTACTTGTCCTTTGCTGGTGGTGAACAGTCCGGAGTATAAATTTATCAGCGCCGCAGACCAGGTAATCAAGATGGAAAAAATACTGGTGGGATGCGATTTCTCACCGGACTCCGGCCAGGCACTCAAACACGCTCTGAGTCTGGCGCAGGAATTTGAGGCCGAATTGCATTTGGCCCATGTGATTGAACCCCCGACACAACCGGGTTTGTACAAGGAGGATATATCGGCTTCGGAAGAGATACAGCAAGGTTATCGAGATCTTCTCACCCAGAAGCTTAAGGAAATGGTTCCGGTAGAAGCTCGCTATTGGTGTACCCCGCAAACAGGGCTGCTGGAAGGCCAACCTTACGAAGAGATTGTCACCTACGCTGAATCAAATGACATCGACATGATAGTGCTGGGAGTAAGGGGGCACGGATTGGTCAAAACACTGTTATTGGGATCAACCACGGACCGAGTGGTGCGCAGGTCCCCATGCCCGGTTCTATCGGTAAGCTTAAAAGTGCAAAATGAGTAGCCGGCAACTGGTCGCTGGTTACCGGCCGCATAAGCGATAAGTTTTTTTTACTCGACGTTGGACGTTCGATACCGAGGATGTTCAAACTGTACTAGCCATCCACCAACAGGTTTCTGGCCTTTAGTGCCGAGGCTAAAACCACTTTAAAATATGTCTGACCGGTTTTTCCGTCACGTCCGGCGACGGGTACCCCATTTTTACGGCGAATCCCGCCGAAAAAAAGAATAATATGGCAGCCTTAACTATCCACTGGACAAACTACCTGCCGCTGAGGCTCGATTTTGGTTGGGAAACGGTTCTTTTTTTCTTTCTTTTAATTGCCATTCATCCAAACTTCTTATGTTCGGATTATTTCCCACCAGCTTACCGTCAGAGACTCTCATGATGCGTTGAGCATAACCGCCACAATCCGGGCTGTGTGTCACCATGACGATGGTCATCCCCTTCTGGTTTAGGCGGCTGAGTAGTTCCATTATTTCGCGGCTGGTTTTGGTATCGAGATTGCCGGTGGGTTCATCGGCCAGCAGAATCGGCGGCTCGTTAACGATGGAGCGGGCAATGGCGACACGTTCTTTTTCACCTCCTGAAATTTGATTCGGCAGGCGGTGAGCCTTATCCAGCAGGCCAACCTGCCTCAAGGCTTCTTGCGCCATCTCCCGCTTTGTCTTTTTGGCGGCCTTCACGACGGCCAACGGTAGCATGGTATTTTCGATGACCGTCAGATAGGAGACCAGATGAAAGCTTTGGAAAATAAACCCCAGAAACTCCCGTCGAAAATCCGCCCTTTGTTCCTGGCCCAGCGTATAGATGTCAATATCGTCAACAATAAACCTGCCAGCAGTCGGTGCGTTCATGGCACCCATCATTCCCAGCAAGGTGGATTTGCCGGAACCGGATTCTCCCATGATTCCGATGAACTCTCCTTCCTCGATCTGGAAACTGATGCCGGCAACCGCTGCAACCGCCGCGTCGCCACTGCCGTATTGTTTAGTCAAACCTTCAGCTTTGATATAACTCATTTGCTACCTCTTTCGCAGTTTTGCCGTCTGCGCCCAGCCAAATTCGAATTTTTATACTCTGTTTTTGTTTTTAGCCCGTGCATAAAACAATCGGAAACCTTCGTCCATAAAAGCACCTTTAAAGTGCCCGCAGGGCTTCATTCGGATCCAGTCGGGCAGCCATAAACGCTGGATACGCACTTGAGATCAGGCCAACGGCCAGCGCAATCATCACCGCGCTGGCGGCCAGCTCTAAGCTAAAGGGAACATTTCCGGAATGACTCTGATTGAACACGGCAAGGGCGGCTTTGGTCGCCCCGAACCCCAGAAAATAACCGGTGATTCCCGCAATACCGGAAACGATGGCAGCTTCCATGAAAACAATTTTCATAATGTGGCCCTTGCGATAGCCAATGGCTCGGAAGATGCCTATTTCATCGGTACGCTCCCTGACACTGCCCATCATCGTCACCAGCACAACCAGGCTGCCGATCAAAAGAATAACGCCCGAAATTCCGTAGGAAAATTTTTTAAACTGGGCCAATGTCTCCATCCGGCTCTTGACAACCTGCTGGATAGCCATCACCTTGGCGCCGGGAAGCGCATCGGAGATTTGCTTGACCATGGCTTCGATCGGACAATCTTTGCACAGGGCGGCCACTTCGGCCATGGAAACCCGCCCGCTTTTACCAAAAATCGATTGGGCGGTGGAAAGTTGGGCAAATATCAGCTGATCGTCTTGGGAACCCGTGACCTGAAGTATTCCTGAGACCAGCAGTTTTTTGTCGCTCACTTTCAGGCTGTTTCCGACCTCCAGATTGAGTACGCGGGCAGCTTCGGCACCTAACATGACGCCGCCATCGCCCGGCAGAGCACCCTGAACATGCCACCACGGTTTTAGAATTCCGGTTGATTTGAAATCAACGCCGGCCATGAGCACTTTATGTGAGTTCACACTGGCGACACCGAGGACCAGCGGTCCCAAGGCAGCTATATTATTCGAATTTTTTATGGTTTGGACCCGCTCCAAATCTTTCTCACGAATTTCCTCCATCTCAAAAGACACGCCGCCGAGAGAAATACCGCCATAGGTCAGGTTAAGATTTTCGGTCTTGGGGACGATCAGGATGTTGGCGCCGTATTTTTCAAGTTTGTGATTGATGTCATTGGTCATGGCTTCAATATAACTAATAATCCCAACCACCGTGGATACCCCAAGGACCAGCCCGGCAAGCACGAAAGCCGCCTTTCCCTTACGTCGCAATAAATTTCTGAAAACAATAATTTTCAGGTTCATATTGAGTTATACCTTTCCTTCAAAGTTAAAATATTGCCTGCCGTCGAGGATATCCTTTACCTGGATAACCAATTTACCATTTTCCAAATTCCTGTTTAAAGGCGCCGGATTACAACCGCCTTTGACCTCGTTTACCAGAACGGACGCAAACCGGCGTCCGCAGTTGCGGCAAACCATGTTATCGCCCTCCTGGTAATAACCCTTGCCGGCCGGCCAGCAAACATCACAGGCATCAAATGCGGCCCTGATGATGCCGTCCGAACTTTTGAGAATGAAATAGCGGATGGTATGCTTACCGTCCTTATGCTCAAAATGACGTGCTTTGCCGTCCGCGAACAGACTGGCAGGGAAGGAGACTGATGTGTTGCCGGCAGCCGCCGGAGCGGATGCAATCGCCGACGGGCTTACGCTGCTTTGATTTAAGTAGACAACAGCCGCACCGGCAATAAGGATCGCACATATGATACCGACAAAAAGCGGCATTCGACTTCTTTTCTCGGTTCCAAGAACGACGGCTTTTTTGGCTGCAATTTTTTCCTGGTTACTTTTCTTACTTTTTTTAGACATAACAACAATTCCTTTCAAGTTGGTATCAGTTCAGCTTTCTGGACACCGGGTCGCGATAATCAGCAATAACAAAGGTTTCTTTCGTGTCTGGGTGTCTCTGTAGCAATTTTTACAGTTTGTCCTGGTCAGGAAAGATGGATCCATTTCGTTCGTATCAGAATGTGGCTATTGCGCCGATTTGCTTCAGCAGCACATGCCGCTATTTGAATGCCGCCATGCAGGCTTTTACATTCAGTCGGACAATAGAATCGGCTGTCGGCAACATCGGTTGATAAGATGGATGACACATCATGGATAGGCTGCCGACAAAATCCGGCAGCGGGCGAGCATCAAATGAGAAAGGATACGTTTTGAAGATAGATGGGTGCAGACTGGAATTCCCCCTGCACAATTAGATAAGAGGCGTCGCTTCTAGGATTGGAGCAGTCGCTGAAGGAATCGGCTAGTATATCCACCGGACCGTCAGAATACGTCAGATTACCGCCGACTGAGCCCGGGATAAACTCCGGCAGCCCAGAAGATTGGCCGGCTTCTAAATCACAGGGGATCATGGGATCCCCGCTGCAGAAACCTGCTGATAATGGTATCGGCTTTCCTTTGGAATGATGCATGTCCATCGGGCTGCTGGGAGAACAGCATTTTTTACCGCAACCTGACTCCGCGAATGCGCCGGCGGCAAACAAACTGGCACCCAATATCAGGGTCAACGCAAGGCAGAATCCTTTCAACATCAGCAATCTAATTCCGGCGGCTTTCTTATTCATAGTGTTTTAGTATACATAATATCAATTTAGCATGTCAATAGAAATGATCGGAAATTTTAGTTTATTCCGGTAGAGGATTTAGGCCGAAAATTTATCGTAATTACAGATAAACCCTACAGGAAGGGATTTCGAATGGCTCTTTACAAGGCTTCGGATCGTATATATATTTACGATGAAATCGGATAAAGGGGAACCAATTCAGGCAGTCTGGACTGAGAGAGGAGTGACAGCGCGATCGGTCGCGAGCGCCTATTGACGGGGTCGGCAGCAAAGACAAAAACAGCATTAAATAAAATGAATAAAGAAGAAAGGATCAAAAATGAGTTACGATTTCAATGCGGATGATGTACTGGCAATGGCCGAACAGCTGGAAACAAACGGAGGCAAATTTTATCGTACAGCCGCGGAGAGCACAAGTGATCCCGCCAACAAAGAATTCTTGCTGGAGCTGGCGGCAATGGAAGATCAACATGAAAAAACCTTTATAGCCATGCGAGCGGAATTGTCCGAAAAGGAAAAAGAATCCACCATTTTTGATCCTGAGGGTGAAGCCGGTATGTACTTACGCGCGCTGGCTGACACCCGTGTCTTTTTTGAAAAAGAGATTGATGTCACCTCCATGAAAGCAATTCTCAAATCCGCCATCACAGCTGAAAAAGACTCAATTGTTTTCTATCTAGGAATGAAAGAGGCGATTGCGGAAAGCCTCGGAAAGGGTCGCATAGATCTCATAATTAGAGAGGAAATGGGTCACATCAAGCTGCTCAGCGGGAAACTGGCAGCATTTAGAGAGTATTGATATACTTCAGAAAATTTGCCTCTTCTGATAACAAACTGCAGCAAGCTGGGGGCTTCGCCCAATTGGAATGATGGAATGCTGGAACAGTGGAATAATGGGCTCTGGAATAATGCAGTGTTGGGTTGATGGTAAAATTTGTGTTGGCGAAAAAGTAAAGAAGCCTGGCCCAGAGGACCAGGTTTCCAATGTTAGAATAAAAAATGGATATTTACCTTTAAAACTAACATTCCAGTATTCCAGTATTCCACTATTCCATGATCGGGGGATAGAACGCAGGCCTCAAAATATACCCCATATTTTCATTAAGTTGTAGAAATTCCGAGACGTAAAATTACTCCTTGTTCCCGCTGTATTCAGCCAGATTTTCCAGTCCGCGGCGATCGAGCAAGGCAATCTTCTTGCCGTCGACGCTGATTAAATTTTGGCCGGAAAGCTTGGCAAACACGCGGGATAAGGTTTCCGGGATCGTACCCAGTATGCTGGCAAGTTGGCCCTTGGAAATTTTTAAGCTGACAGCGTTGTCATTGTTCTGTTCATCTGCAAGGAATATAAGATAGGATGCCAGCCTGGCCGGCATTTCTTTAAGAGATAGATTTTCGATTTGAATGGCAAACTGACGAAGTTTTTTAGACATGATTGCCAGCATGTTCAAGGCCAGCGACGGGTTTGCCGAGATCAAATCCACAATTGAAGCTCTAGGTAAAAACAACACGCGTGTCTTGTCAATCGCCTGAGCGCTGGCCGGAAATCTCTGGCCGGTAAAAACCGGCACTTCACCGAACGGCTGGCCGGGTCCAAATATATGTAAAATCTGCTCTTTGCCTTCTGTGGAAACTTTAAAGACCTTTACGCGGCCCTCCGCAATGACAAAGAAGCCATTGCCTTCATCTCCCTCGGAAAAAATAATTTCACCCTTGTTGAATTGTTTCTCAACAGCGATTTTTTTAATGGCGAAAATTTGATCCTCAGGAAGGCCGTTGAAAAGAGGAATGGTAGAAATAATGTTCACTACTTTATCCATAATGCTTTCTTTTTATTTAATTTTTGATTTAAGTCAAGGCAATAAATGAATTAATCGGATAGACTCGAAGAAAATCAGGAAATTAAACAGCGATGCCATCGGCTTGAAATTTGACAGCGAAAGGATACCACCCATGAAATGTCCCGGGCAAGACACTCAATACTGGCAGGCCGGCGCTATTTTTGATGCAAAATGTCCGAAATGCAATCATACAGTCGAATTTTTCAAAGACGATACTACCAGGAAATGCGCTAACTGCGGCCACCGGTTTATCAACCCGAATATGGATTTTGGATGTGCATCGTATTGCCAGTATGCCGAACAGTGCATCGGGGATTTGCCCCCCGAACTTCTGGCACAGAAGGAGGATCTTTTGAAAGATCGCGTGGCCATCGAAATGAAACGCTATTTCAGGGGCGATTTTAAAAGAATCGGTCACGCCACCCGGGTGGCACGGTATGCGGAGCGGATCGGAAAAAGTGAGGGCGGCAACCTGGCTGTGATTCTGTCAGCGGCCTACCTGCACGATATCGGAATTGTGGAAGCTGAAAAAAAATACCAGAGTACGGCAGCAAAATATCAGGAAATGGAGGGTCCCCCCATTGCCGAGTCGATTTTAATCAAGCTGGGGGCGAAAGAAGCGCTTATTGCAGAAGTTGGTGATATCGTCGGACATCACCATCACCCAAGATCCGATGAAACGATTAATTTTAAATCCGTATACGATGCCGATCTTATAGAAAACATGGACGAAAAACAGAAAGAATTTCCAGCGGATCCTGCAAAGCTGGCAGAGAAGATTGAAAAAATATTTTTGACACACAGCGGCCGCAAGGTCGCCAAAGAAGTTCTATTATCATAACCTTTTTGGCCTAGTGCCTCAGCTATTACAAAATAAGGAGATATCATGACAGTTCTGCGAAAAATCATAAAAATTGATGACGATTTATGCGATGGTTGTGGCAATTGCATTCCGTCCTGCGCCGAAGGGGCATTGGAAATAGTAGATGGCAAAGCCCGAATGATAGCCGATTTTTATTGTGATGGTCTGGGCGCCTGCCTTGGCGAATGCCCTACCGGCGCTCTGAGTATCGTTGAACGCGAGGCGGCTGAATTCGACGAAAAAGCCGTGGAAGAACATCTTGCAAAACATAAAGCTGAGGAGTCCGTGGCGATGCCCATGGTTTCAGGCGGATGTCCGTCTGCAAGACTTCAAACATTCTCTCCCCGGGAAGCGGGACCGGCATCAAGCCCTTGCCAGGCGGCCAACCAGCCGGCTGCGTTTGAGCAATCCGAATCAGCTCTCTCCCATTGGCCGGTTCAGATCATGCTGGTACCGCCGACGGCCCCGTTTCTTAAAAATGCGGATTTACTGGTCGTTGCGGACTGTGTCCCGGTAACTTACCCTGACTTTCACAGAGATTTTCTGCAAGGAAAGGTCGTCATGATGGGTTGTCCAAAATTTGATGATGCCCAGCATTATATAGAAAAATTTTCACAGATTTGCAAAGTTTCCGGCATTAAAAGCATTACCAATGTGGTCATGGAAGTTCCATGCTGCTCGGCCCTTCCCATGATTGTCAAAAAGGGCATGGAACTGTCCGGCACCTCGATTCCCATGGAAGAGGTCGTCATCAGCACCAGGGGCAAGGTCCTGGAGCGCCGTCAGATTCAGGCGGCATGATTCTCTTAGATGACAGAAGACAGATGACGGAAGACAGAATACGATGATCTGACGCTTCGAAGGCCGAGCCTGGGTTGAGCAGCGAACTGCGAAACAGCAAAATATCCTACCGCATCCCGAGACGCGCCCTTCGCTCGTGAGCTCAGGATGGAACGACCAAGCCGAGTCGAATATCGAAGACCGGCAATTGCGCCATCTGTCTTTTGAATTCCTTAGTTCGACAATTTATATCCGATATGCATTATTCGATATTCGGCCGCTCCTGACCAAGATTGGTAATGCTGGTTGAGGATGGCCATCCGTCATCTGACTTCCACATTCCGCCTTCCAAAATCCGTCCTCCGTCATCTGTCTTCCGTCATCTGTCTTCTGATCTCCGTCCTCCGTCCTCCGCCATCTGCCCTCTGTCATCCGTCCTAAGAGACACATTTGTGCCAAAAAATAATCTGAGACTGTATTGCAATGATTTTTTTATTATGATATTCAGCGATTACCTCTCAGTGAGTTGAATTTTCTTTTAATTCGTAATATTTTCATGTATCGCATATTTAATAGGTAATATCCTTTTCGCTGTTTTTTAAACATAGAGACCGGCCTGTAACAATCCGAAATTAGCTAACTACAAGTCTACGGCTATCACGCAGTCACATCTGGCACAAATTTTGTATCTGAGGTGGAATAAATCAGATTCAATCCGGCTAACATGGCCCTGCCATCGTGCCCCGGACTTCAACCCAACCGGAGAGTGGAAGAGCGTGAAACCTTGTAACTTGCACATTGCGAAAACGTTAGAACTCGTTCAAGATATGATCTGCTTGGCAGACCAGGGGGACACCGATCGGGAAGACAACGGATGCGGCATCCTTTACGGCATTTTACGGGATTCTGCTTACAAGCTGAAAAAATTGGCTGAAGAAGAAAAACAAAACATCAGAAAGGGCTGGTGGCCTGAAGTGGAATGAATATTGAAAAATGACGAATGAAGAATTATGGTATCGCTTCGCTCTCTCTTTTTTACTGAATAAAATGATCCGGACTTTGTAGCCGATATTTATCATTTCATAATCGCTATTCATTTTCGGATTACCGCAATACACAAAATAATTACATTTAACGAACTAATCAAATCAAACAAAGTTGGAGGGTAAACAGATGCCAGATTTGAAAGGAACCCAAACCGAAAAGAATTTATTAACAGCATTTTCCGGCGAGTCTCAAGCGCGCAATCGTTACACCTATTTTGCCAGTCAGGCCAAAAAGGAGGGCTATGTCCAAATATCCGACATTTTCAGCGAAACTGCGAACCAGGAAAAAGAACACGCCAAAAGATTATTTAAGCTCCTTCAGGGCGGAGAGCTTGAGATAACCGGAGCATTCCCGGCCGGGACCATCGCGACGACCATGGAAAATTTGAAAGAAGCGGCTGCCGGAGAAAACTATGAGCACACTGAAATGTATCCCGGTTTTGCCAAAATCGCAAAAGAAGAGGGATTTGGCAATATCGCAGACATCTTCTCCGCCATTGCGGTTGCTGAGAAGCAGCATGAAAAACGGTATCTGGACTTGGCAGCCAATATCGATGCCGGCCGGGTATTCAAAAGAGAGGCGCCGGAGGTCATTTTGAGCTACTGGGTGAAAACTGGTAAATCGAGAGACAAACCGCATTGAACGACTCAACTAAAATGAAAGGAGAATAAAAATGGCGGAAAATTTGGAAATCTACAAATGTGAGGCCTGTGGCAACATCGTTGAGGTTATCCATGGCGGCGGAGGCGAGCTCGTCTGCTGCGGAGAAGCCATGAAGAAAATGGTTGAAAATACCGTGGATGCTGCCAAAGAAAAACACGTTCCCGTGATCGAAACAGTTGAAGGTGGTGTTAAGGTAAAAGTCGGTGATGTCGCCCATCCCATGGAGGAGAAACACTACATAGAATGGATCGAAATTATTGCAGAAGGCAAAGCCGACCGACAATTTTTATGCATCGGGGAAGCACCCGAAGCCGTTTTCAAGACCGATGCGCAAAATGTAACGGCCCGTGAATATTGCAATCTCCACGGACTATGGAAAGGATAAGCACCATGATATCAGAAAAAATGCAGGAAGCAATCAATGGCCAGTTAAATGCGGAACTTTATTCTTCCTACCTGTACCTGTCGATGAATGCCTATTTTAAATCCATCAATCTTGATGGTTTCGCCAATTGGATGCATTACCAGGCTCAGGAAGAATTAGCCCATGCTATGAAGTTATATGACTTCATCAACCAGCGGGGTGGCCGGGTCAACCTGTTGCAAATCGAAGCCCCTCCGTCCCAGTGGAATTCACCTCAGGCAGTATTTGAAGCTACCCTCGAACACGAGCAGAAGGTAACCGGCCTGATCAATGATTTGGTGGAACTGGCTCTAACAGAGCATGATCATGCCTCCAATATCTTTCTTCAGTGGTTTGTATCGGAGCAGGTAGAGGAAGAAGAGAGTGTCACCGGTGTTTTGGAGCAGCTAAAACTTATGGGTGAGGCCAAGGGCGGTCTTTTCATGATCGACCGGGAGCTTGCCAAACGAAGCCCGGGTGGAGAATCTGTAGCAGCAGAATAAAATGGTCCGTTGTCGGTTACAGCATTCATAATCATAGCCAAATACGGATTCAATGATTGCTTAAATAAAATCGGAATTATAACCCCAAAAAGGTAGAATCGACGCCGGTGGATATTTGCAACGAAACATCCACCGGCTTTTAGCGAGAGCCTTTGCTGTGGTTATAGAACCGAAAAATATCGGACAACTGACATTCTTTAAGGAGGTGATGTTATGCCAAGCTGGAAATGTTCAAATTGCGGGTACACCTTTGAAGACGATGCCCACCCCAACGAGTGTCCATCATGCAAAGAAAAATGTGAATTTCTCGATAATACCTGCTATACGCCAGATTGTGCTTACGAAGGTACGGATAACAGAATCGGTAAACCGAAAGCCTGATATTGGCGTCGAACCTAAATTGATTGACACCTTTAATTTTGTATAATGGCTTGACAACCATGTGGGAGAAAAATATATGGCCAAAGCGCTGATTGTATATGCTACCAGAACCGGTGAGACCCAGAATATCGCAGATCTCATTGCTGAAGGAGTTCGCTTTAGCGGTCATGCAGCAGATGTCGTCGGTGTTAAAGAAATTAAAAACGAAGCCGACCTTGACGGCTATGACGGGTACGTTTTTGGATCGTCCACCTATCATGGAGAAATGCTGCAGGGCATGAAAACCTTTCTGTTTCTGGCTGAAAAGGCAAATCTCGAAGGAAAGGTCGGGGGGGCATTCGGATCCTTTGGTTGGAGCGGCGAAGCCAACGATCGCATATTCGATACCATGAAGCATATTTTAAAAATGAACATGGTGGGCGATACACTGCGATTAAAGTCAAGTTCACTTGGTGGCGGACTTCAGATGGCCCAGGATTACGGACGGGAAATCGCAAAAAAATTTGACGGATAGAAAGATGTCAAGGCACACAGCGTAACCCTTAAAGCCAATTTAATTTTAAGATTCTTAAAAATAAGGAGAATATTATGGCTGTTAATGTTTCAACGCCCCAGCATTGTCCGGGGTATGCAGATTTTAAAAATCTTAAGGTAGTCACTTGCAAATGTACCAAGTGCGGTATAGAAAAGGAGATATTTTCAGATGAATTTGATCGGGCTCACGCCTGCAGCGGATGCGGTGAACCGATTGACTTTGCCGAATGCACGGTTGAAGGTGAAGGCAAAAGTATATCGCCGCGCTAGTGTTCCGGCATATATGCTTTGCAGCCCAAAATGAAGCTGCGGTTACTTCTCTGCGGGTAGAAATAACTATCCAGATAACGGCGACCCAGTGCGGCAAAGTCTTTCGGTGGTTTACTCTCGCCTTCACCGAGCGTGCTGCTGTTTGGTGCGACTGCAATTTAAATCAAACAATACGTACTTTAAGAATTGACGGTTAAATACGAAGGCCAAAGGGACAGGAATTTATGAAGGCCAAACTTAGCGTGGTGTTGATATCAATGGCGGCCATCATCATCGCTTCACCGATCGCTTTTTCTGATAACGAGCAAAATAAAGGCGCTGAGAGCATTGAGATTGACGGTGGCATAAAAGGTAAAGTTCCGTTTCCCCATCGCCAGCACCAGGACAGACTCGTTGACTGCAAGATATGTCATTCCGTATTCCCGCAAAAACCAGGCAGCATCAAAGAACTTAAGGCACAGGGCAAGTTAAAAAAGAAATATGTTATGAACAAGCTGTGCACCAAGTGCCATAGGGAAAAGAAAAAGGCCGGCCGGAAGTCCGGCCCCACGAAGTGCTCGAAGTGCCACATCAAGGCAAAATCTTAATCGTTATTTACTTTTAATCTAATCTATATGACCGGAAAAAGATAACCATGCTGGTTCTCGGTTTACAAGGCAGTCCCAGAAAGAAGGGAAATACGAATTTCCTGCTGCAAGCGTTTATGAAATCGGCAGGGAATATGGGTGCACGCACCCATATTATTGATGTCACCCGAAAAAATATTATTCCCTGCAAGGAATTCGTCGTTTGTGAAAAAAAAGGCTATTGTCCGATTGATGATGACGTCCGAGATGAAATATATCCTCTGTTGCGACAGGCGGAAGTTGTGGTCATCGCCACCCCCATATTTTTCTACAACATGACGGCCCAGCTTAAGGCCGTCATCGATCGTTGCCAAACGTTCTGGGCCAGAAAATATAAGCTCAGACTGAAAGACCCCGGCGCGAATATGCGACGTGGATTTCTACTCGCAGTGGGTGCGACCAAAGGAAAGAACTTATTTGAAGGTCTCAATCTGACAAGCCAGTATTTTTTTGATGCCATTGGGGCCAAATTTGAAGGCAGCCTGACATATCGGGGAATTGAAGGCCCCAAGGATATGGCCGGGCATCCGTCGGTTCAGGATGATGTCGAAAAAGCGGTGCAAGGCATTTTAGAGCCGTTTAACGGCAGGAAAAAAGTGCTGTTTGCCTGTCGCGAGAACGCCTGTCGCAGCCAAATGGCCAGTGCATTTGCTCAATCTCTGGCCGGTGATAAACTGGAAGTGCTCAATGCCGGAAGCGAACCCGCCGACAAGGTTCACCCGGAAATGGTCACGGTCATGCATGAAAAAGGTATCGACATGGGATTTCGGACCCCTAGAACGATTGATGAAGTACTTTTATACGATACTCCCGAAATAATCATCACCATGGGCTGTGCCGAACAGTGCCCCTTTGTGCCGGGTGCTCGCAAGCTGGATTGGGATCTGCCGGATCCTGCCGGAAAATCCATAGAATTCATGCGCGATGTTCGCGATGAAATTGAAAAAAGAGTGCAAGATTTGATCCGTGAGATTACCTAGTTTCCATCCACAAATGGTCTTTTTGCCCAATCTCGGCGTCAATCGGCGCGTTTGATTGTGCGACGTAGCCAGCTACGTCTCCGCACAACCGCTTGATTTCCTTGACCTTGGACAAAAATCCGAATTTCTGGATTGAAAACACTATTGAGTGACCAAACTGATTTTAACCGATTTATGGATGGGCACTACCTAATGAGATGTTCAAGCTTATTGCCGGATCCGGGTCCGTAAAAGAGACGCAGAAATAGTCTTGCAAAACGCGGCTGATTTGTTATTAAGGAATGCGCATGGCCATCGAATAAATCAATCAACTTCGACAATTCGGCCCCAAGGGCTAAAACAATCAAATAAAAGGAGGAAAAGAATGGACAGATACGTATGCCTAATTTGCGGTTATGTGTACGATCCGGAACAAGGCGATCCGGACAATGGTGTAGCAGCCGGTACCAAATGGGAAGATGTACCTGATGACTGGGAATGTCCGGTGTGCGGAGCAGGCAAGGACGATTTCGAAAAGGAATAAAAGCAGCCTTAGTTCTTGTGTGAAACTTAGTCCATCGATTCGTAGATACGGTGACGTATGCACCCACTCAGGACTTAGTGCTGAGTAAGCCATTGGCAAGATTGGCCAATCATTAAATGTCAATGAAATTGCGAATCGAAGCACTTAGCTAAACTTATAATTTGATGCCCTTTTCTGACAGAAATTCAATTTTCTGGCTAAAAAGGGCATCTATTTTTGGGAGCATATTGTGTTTGAGGAAAATCGGGCTTCCGCCGGTATATGTTGAATCTTGCCTTAAAATGAATCATGTTTATATTTATTCCCTGAATCAATGTGGGTTGGCCTTCAGTATCCAAACGGTCAACCTGACCTCTGATTTGTAAAAATGTCCATATCCGTTAACCCGAATAATCTGATGTGAGGATTGAAAATGGAACCGATACAACTTGCTGACGGTGTCTATGATGTTGGTGTCATCGATTGGAATGTCAGGGACTTTCACGGTTATTCCACCGATCTTGGTACAACTTACAATTCCTTTTTAATAGTGGATGAAAAGACAGTCCTGATAGACACGGTGAGGAAAGAATTTTCAGATCAATTAATAGACAATATCGCCCTTGTTGTAGATCCTAAAAAGATCGATTATGTGATCAGCAACCATACTGAATTGGATCACTCCGGAGGCCTGGCCCGGGTGATGCATAAAATAGGCGAAGACAAGCCTGTTTATGCTTCTAAAATGGGCCATAAAAATCTTCCCAAGCATTTCCGGCAAAACCTCAATTATCATGCCGTCGCCAGCGGAGAAGTGCTGAGTCTTGGCAAACGAACTTTGACATTTCTCGAAACCCGCATGATACACTGGCCCGACAGCATGTTTACCTATCTCAACGAGGACAAAATTTTATTTTCCAGTGACGGATTTGGCCAGCATTATGCCGGGCCCGAAAAATTTGATGATGAAGTCGGCGATAGGATTATGGTGCATGCCAAAAAATATTTTGCGAATATCCTGCTGCTTTACGCCACCCATATTCAAAAATTGTTGGATAATGTCCTGGGGCTCGGGCTGGAGTTCAATATGATATGCCCGGATCACGGTATCATTTGGCGTAAAGATCCGACCAAAATTGTTGATGCGTATGTCCGTTGGTGTCGACAGGAGCCTCAGAAAAAGGCGGTGGTGGTTTATGATACCATGTGGCACAGCACCGAAAAGATGGCGAATGCTGTTGTCTCGGGTATCAACAAAGAAGGGGTTCCGGCAAAACCGTTTCATTTGAGAAAGACCCACCGAAGTGAGATTATGCTGGAAATTTTTGATGCCGGGGCAGTGGTCATCGGATCGCCGACCTTGAACAATCAGCTGTTTCCTACCTTAGCTGACTTCCTGACCTACATGAAAGGTCTGAAGCCGTTAAATAAAATTGGGGCGGCTTTTGGATCATACGGCTGGAGCGGCGAAGCCGTCAAGAAAGTCAACCAAGAGCTCGAGGCCATGAAATTTGACATTGTCGATCCGGGTCTGAGAGTTCAGTATGTACCGGACAGGGAGGCACTGGAGGCTTGCTATGAGCTTGGACGTAAAATTGGGAAGGCGGTAATGGAATGAGAAGTCCGGTGGTTGACCTTAGTTCGTGTATTCAATGCGGCATATGCTATGATTTATGCCCGCAAGTATTCAGGATAAATGATGCCGGCTATGTCGAAGTCACTGAATCAGCAGATTATCCGGAATTCGATGTAAATGATTGTATAAAGTGTTGTCCGACGGACTGCATCTACTGGGAAGAGGAGTAAGCGGGCGGTGGGTCGAACCGTGGTTGGTTAAAACCTGCTTTCTATTGCATTATTACTTTTAAAAGGTGATCCCACTTTTATTCCTCTTAAATTTTGCATTTTAGAATTTGGAATTAAGGTCCGCCTCTCTCCGAGCTGCAGGCGAGCCGGAAGCCGGCGGATCGATTTAATAAAAAATGATAAAGCAAAGCGATAGAACAAATCCGCAATCCCTCCGGGGCGTAGGCCCCTATGGCCCCTCCGGCTTCCGGCTCGTAGAGCCTACAGCTCGGAGAGGCCGGAGGCCAAGATCTTAAACCTAAAATTTCCTCTAAAAACTGATTAAGAGGCTGTCATGAAAAAAATCGCTCTTTTTGTATTTAACGGCGATCCCATGTGTTTCATACACGTCCTGCTGAATGCGCTTGATATGAATGAAAAAGGGTATGAGGCCAAAATTATTATTGAAGGCGAGGCCACTAAATTAATTTCCGAGTTGGAAAAGAAGGGAAATCCGTTGCATCAGCTCTGGCAAAGGGCCAGGGCCAAAGGATTAGTGGAAGGGATCTGCAAGGCCTGTGCCAATAAAATGGAAACGATCGTGGAAGCCAAAACCCTGGGATTGCCTCTTTTGGAGGACATGCTGGGTCATCCGGGCATGGCCCGGTACCGAGATGCGGGTTTTGAAATCATTACCTTTTAAAAAAGATAAACTAAGCGGCCGCCAACTCAAGAAAAAGATGCTGCAACTTCTTCGGGCTGAGAATTTTAAAATTGGGCTGGCTGAAATTGGTCGATTCCCGGCCAGACAGGCTGTCGGGCCACTTTTTTCTTGTTTGTGTAGTCTGGACGAGCTGGTCAAATGGCGAGCAGTGACGGCCATGGGGAAGGTTATTTCGGATCTGGCCGCATCTGATCTGGAGTCGGCCAGAGTTGTCATGCGCCGCTTTATCTGGAATCTGAACGATGAATCCGGCGGAATCGGCTGGGGTTGCCCGGAATCCATGGCAGAGGTGATGGCCCAAAATGAAAAGCTGGCCGAAGAATACGGGTGCATCCTTCTATCCTACATCCAGCCGGAAGGAAACTATCTTGAACACGAAGGTTTGCAGCGGGGCGTGCTTTGGGGCATCGGCCGGTTGGCACATACCCGGACGCAGTGTATGCAAACTGCTGCCGGGTTTCTTCTGCCATATATGAAATCCAAAGATCCAAACCTTAGAGGGATTGCCGCCTGGGCAGTCGGGCCGGTTTTAAATCCAGAAGTGATTCAGCCGGTGAAAGAACTTACCCGAGACCCAGCCCGGCTAATGCTATACTATGGTGGGCGGCTCGCTGAATATTCAGTTGGCCGATTGGCCCGGGAAGCACTGGCACAGTTTGAGCAGCCGGCGAAAGTTTAGGCTCTTATCGGATTACATCTGACAGCATGTAGTCAGATACTTAAGGTTTCAGGTTTCAGTGTTCAGGTGTCAGCCCCGCCGCTGGCCTGAAAAGCGGCCAGTTTAATCGAATAAAAAACTTAACGAAATACAATTTTATTTTTCTGACAGGATTAACTGGATGGACAGTTAATCCTGTTAATCCTGTCTAAATGAATGAAGTTTCATAAGAGGATTTAGCGACTCGCCTTCCTGACACCTGACACCTATAATTAGCGATATTCACAAATCCACCGGAGTATTGCCATCATGGAGTGGACCAAGGAAGCTTCCGAAAGCATCCAAAAAGTTCCTTTTTTTGTGCGCAAGCGAGTAAGGGCACGGGTTGAAACCGAAGCAAAAAACGCCGGTAAAAAATTGATCTCACTGGCGGACGTCAGAGCGACCCAGGCCCGTTATTTGTCCGGAATGGCTTCTGAAATCAAGGGCTATCAAATCGACACCTGTTTCGGGCCCAGCGGCTGCCCGAACCGGGCGGCCGTCAGCGATCAACTCCTGCAAAAAATCGAATCCCTGGTCGAAGGAAAAGATTTGCTCGGGTTTCTTAGAAAACGGGTTGAAGGGGACCTGAAATTTCACCACGAGTTCAGGATTACACTGGCTGACTGCCCCAACGCCTGTTCCCAGCCCCAGATAAAAGATATCGGTATCATCGGTGCCTGCACACCACGGATAACTGGGGAGTCCTGCACCCTATGTGATGCATGCGTCCAGACCTGCAAGGAAAATGCGATAACTTTGATTCCAGAGAAAGAATGCCCGGATATCGATTTCGACCGATGTCTGCATTGTGGAAAGTGCATGCAAGTCTGCCCCAGCGGTACGATCGTAGAGGGCACCAAAGGATTCCGAGTGCAACTGGGAGGCAAACTTGGTCGGCATCCACAGCTGGCAAAAGAGCTGCCGGGAATTTACAGTGAAGATCAAGTCCTGCAAATTGTCAAAACCTGCCTGGACTTCTACCAGCAAAACAGCAAACATGGCGAACGATTTAGTCAAATTTTAACATCTGCCGATTTTGAAAAAATAGCAGCGCGTTATTTGCGATAATGGTAAAAGGTAAGAGTTCAGCGCAAAAATCACGGAACAAGTTGGCCCCTCAAACTCAAGAGCTCATTCGATTCTATAAAAACCCCTGGTGAACGATGACTAAATCCCAAATTGCTTCGAATTAAGTTGGATCCTTCAATACCTGAGAGGCCATTCCCTGCCGTCGGCTGCGCTATCTGCAATTGACATGCCTCAATTCCATACTATATTAGTATACAAATATAAATCTGCTGAAACACTCTTAAAAACGTAACGGCAAGGAGAAAAAACGATATGGAAAAAAAGACCTTTTCAATTCCGAACATTACCTGTGGACACTGTGTTATGGCCATCCAAAATGAACTAAATGAATTAGATGGCATCAAATTGGTGGAGGGTAATCCGGAGGCCAAAAGCATCGACGTCGGATGGGAAGCACCGGTCACCGAAGAAAAGATCAAGGAGACGCTGAAGGAAATCAATTATCCGGCCGCCTAAAATATATCGGAATTCCTGCAGTTTACAGATATCGTTGATTGGTTGACTAGTTGATTGGTTAAGTGGTTGTAAATATGGATCTATCCCAAATTTGCAAAATAATTGGTCGCTTCATGTTTTAACTATCGTAACAT
This sequence comes from uncultured Desulfobacterales bacterium, assembly GCA_945787595.1. The sequence goes on from CALZJV010000169.1 coordinate 27,620, forward strand.
TCTAAAATTATGACTATAATTTACCTAATAAACCATTCAACCAGTAAACTATTCAACAAGGTCTGATTTATGATGACAGAACAAAAATTCACATTACCCATTACCGGCATGACCTGTGCCAACTGTGCCGCCAACATTGAACGGGGCGTCAAAAAGCTCAAAGGAGTCGCTGAAGCCAACGTCAACTTTGCTGCAGAAAACGCGGCGGTTTCCTTTGATCCGCAGCAACTGCAATTGAAGGATGTGATCGAAAAAATCCACAACTCGGGTTTCGGAGTCTCAACAGCAAAAGTTGAAATGCCTGTTACTGGCATGACTTGCGCCAATTGCGCCGCCAACATAGAACGGGCCCTCAACAAAAAGGCTGCGGGAGTTGTAAACGCCGCAGTCAATTTTGCCAGCGAACGGGTGTCGGTGGAATATATCCCCGGCGTCTTAAACCTGGATGAAATCGTTGCCGCCATCGAAAAGGCGGGCTACGGTGCGATTCCACCGGAAGATGGCCTGGATGAAGAAGATGCCGAGCAAAAGGCCCGTGATACGGAAATAAAAGATCAAACTCGCAAGTTTGCCGTCGGGGTATTGTTTGCACTGCCGCTTTTTGTATTCAGCATGGGCCGCGATTTTGGTCTCATCGGGCCGTGGAGCCATGCGCCCTGGGTCAACTGGCTTTTCCTGGCCCTGGCCTCTCCGGTTCAGTTTTACACCGGCTGGGATTATTATGTCGGTGGAATAAAAAGCCTTAAAAACAAAAGCGCCAATATGGACGTTTTAGTGGCCATGGGATCTTCAGTGGCTTATGTTTATTCCCTGGCGGTGCTTTTTTCCCCAACTGTAGGGGCCCATGTCTATTTCGAAACCTCCGCGGTGATTATCACCCTGATCAAAATGGGAAAAATGCTAGAGTCCCGCACCAAAGGCCGCACGGGCGGCGCCATCCGCAAATTGATCGGTCTGAGCCCCAAAACCGCCACGATCCTGGAAAACGATATTGAAAAAGAAATTGCGTTGACCCGGGTTAAAGTCAGCGATACGGTGATCGTGCGCCCGGGGGAACGGTTTCCGGTTGACGGCCTGGTGCTCGATGGCCGCTCGGCAGTCGATGAATCCATGCTCAGCGGGGAACCGTTGCCGGTTGACAAGCAACCCGGGGACATGGTGGTGGGTGGGACCATCAACGGTGAAGGCCTCTTAAGATTCAGCGCCACCCGGGTCGGCAAAGAAACCGCCCTGGCCCAGATCATCCGGCTGGTTCAAGAAGCCCAGGGCAGCAAAGCACCGATCCAGGCCTTGGCCGATAAGGTGGCCGCTGTATTCGTACCTGCGATCATCGGGGTCGCATTTTTGGTCTTTTTTCTGTGGTGGGGGATAACCGGCGAGTTTGTACCCGCTATGATACGGCTGGTTGCGGTTCTGGTAATCGCCTGTCCCTGTGCCCTGGGGCTGGCGACACCCACGGCAATTATGGCCGGCACCGGTAAAGGCGCGGAAAAGGGCATCTTGTTTAAGAGCAGCGAGGCCCTGGAAACGGCGACCAAACTCGATACCATTGTGCTGGATAAAACCGGAACCATTACCATGGGGAAACCCGCTGTGGTCGATATCATACCGCTTAACCCTCAATTTGAAACAGAAGACGATCTGTTGAAACTGGCCGCTTCGGTTGAAAAAGGTTCCGAACACCCCTTGGGTAAAGCCATTGTGAAAGAGGCCAAAACCCGGCAGATCGAGCTTTTTGAGCTCAGGGATTTTAAGGCGGCAGGCGGTTTCGGGGTGCAAGCCGACGTGGACGGCCATGCTGTGCTGGTGGGCAAACCCAAATGGTTTCAGGAAACAGAGATCGACATTCAAACCGCCGAAGATGAGATTCGGACGCTGCAGTCCCAGGGCAAAACGGTCATGCTTGTTGTCAGGGATAATGAATTGTGCGGCCTCATTTCAGTATCCGACACCTTGAAACCGGATTCCAAAGTGGCCATCCGGCAGCTCCACGATCAGCATTTAAAAGTGGTGATGCTCACCGGCGACAATCAGCAAACAGCTCAATCCATCGCTGCTCAGGTGAACATTGATGAAGTCCTGGCCGAAGTCCGGCCGCAGGAAAAATCATCCAAGGTAAAGGAATTGCAGCAAGAAGGCGCCCGAGTCGGTATGGTGGGCGACGGCATCAACGACGCTCCGGCGCTGGCCCAGGCGGATGTCGGTCTGGCAATCGGAACCGGTACCGATGTGGCCATAGAAACGGCAGGCGTCATCCTTGCCAGCGGCAGCTTAAGCGGCGTACCGCGGGCGATCCGGCTGAGCCGCGCCACCATGAATACGATCAAGCAAAATCTTTTCTGGGCCTTTGGTTATAACGTCATTTTGATTCCGATAGCCGCCGGAATTCTCTACCCCTTTGAGACCTTGCCGATCATGCTGCGGCAGCTGCACCCCATTCTGGCCGCCCTGGCCATGGCCTTCAGCAGTGTTTCGGTGGTGACCAACAGTCTGAGGCTTTATAAAGCGAAAATAAAGTAGAATTCAGGTAATAGTTCAGCGCCCCGATGAAATAAGTGCAACAGAGATTCTATTAGCAATTCCGACTTGCCCTTCGATTATATTCAAGTACAAATCAAGAGAAACTAATTATTATTTTTTGCTTTTAAGCAAAAATAGTTTGACCATTTTGCTATCAAGTTGTTAAGTCAAATGGGGCCGACAGGTTCATGAAAGGAGTGAGAATTGTTTCAGCCAACCGGTTTCTTGCAGGTTTGATATAGCGTCCAAGCGTTTTTTCTTTGCCGAGTGCCATCTT
>CALZJV010000170.1 GCA_945787595.1 uncultured Desulfobacterales bacterium
AACTCCTGACCGTCGACGATTACCTTGCCCTGGGAGCACACATTAATAATTCCCATCTCCCGGCGTTCAAGAAAGTAATCTGTTCCCAGTTCTTTACTGGTTTCCAGCTTCAACGGCTCAGAAGGACAAATACCACCGATGATCATACGATCAAAGTGACTGTAGGTCAAAGCCATTCCACCTCTGGTAAAAAGATCCTGTAGCAGAAATTCCGTTCGGATGCGATCCGTGCTATAGGCTTCAAAATCATTGGGATTTGATGGATATCTTATCTCCATATTGAGAAGTCCTTTCCTGCTAATTAAGTTGAAACGCCTATTTGTCGTCAGGCGCATCTAATTTCTTGCGCAGGTTCAGCCAGTCATTGAGTTCCAGCAGCGCCTGGGTGAGTTGATAGCGGCCGCCGGCATAAACCCCATAGTCACCGCCACCCCCCATGGCAGAAGCAAAACGAATCGTATTGGCATATAATTGCCATGTATCCGTCCATTTCTTTTCGATGGCTTCATCAAATGGATTGGTTTTGAAATCCGCCAATCCGTCGCGCCAGATATCGCCCATGATATTGGTTGTGAGCCGGATATTCCCATTGGTTTCCCGGATGGTATTTTCAAATCTCTGCCATTGACCTTTTACCCAGGAAGTATCATGGCAATTCAGACAGGCTGCCTGCATGGCCTTACGACGCGTGTCTCTCTCTTTTTCATCAATCAGATATTCATCGGCAATCTCGCCATCTAAAGTGGCCGGCAGCGGCAGACCGTTTTTATTTCGGATAACCGTCGTATCCGGGCTTAGCGGATGCGGGTGGGCGTAGATCAGTCCAAATATGCGCCATGGCAGACGATTGTTCATCTGATGGGACCTTTCAGACACCACTTCTTCATCCGTATTGACCAGCAGACTAATATGGCAGGCAGCGCAGGTGGGTGCGGTAAAATCTTTGCCGATGGTCCAGGGCACAGCGTTAAAATCCCAGGATTTGTTCATAGCTGAAAAGATGTTGCCGTGTTTGCTGGCGGCATAGACTTTAAAGGCCGGCACGTCGGGGCCGACGTGGCACTCTTTGCAGGTATAGGGTTTGCGCGCCATTTCAATTGAAAAGGCATGGCGGGTATGGCAGGCGGCGCAGGAACCCAGGCTGCCGTCTAGATTAACCCGGCCGACGCCCTGATTGGGCCAACCTTCGATGACGGGAAATTCCAGTTCGCCGGCGGCTTCCGTATCCCGGATTTCAGAGCCGATTACCTTGAGCTTGGTCCCGTGACAATAATAGCAAGTCTCGGCCTTGGTGGCTGCATCTGCCGTCTCAAAAGCAATTTTATCCTTATTTCTTTTTTTGGATCCGTTGATACTGCGCTCAAGCTTCTGATACAATGGATTTGCCGCCAGATTATCGTAGGCATGCGCCATAAGGTTTTGGGAATATTGCTCTGTCTCCTGAGCATGACATGTGCTGCAATCTTTAGGGCTGACCACCACATGAATATCATACCCATTGTGCTCGAAGGTATCGGCATGGGCTTTGGGGCTTATCATGTGGCACTCGGCACAGCCGACAACCGAGTTTTTCAGATTTTCGGGCACATTATTGCTTGATATTTTTCGCGCCAACCCATCGACAACCATGGCATCTTTGGGCGAAATTTTCGCATGGCGACTGTTTTGCCAGTCCCGAACGATGCCGGGATGAACCGATGCGTGACAGTCAATACATTCGGCGCTCGCCTCGCTGACCGCAAAATCTGCACCCGTTGCAATTCCGTTATGTAAAATGATACTCCCTAAACACAGCAATATTCCGACTATTTTCATGACAATATTTCCCCATTTAAAATTTTGAATCGTTCTCAATTTAGCTGGCATTAAGACGACAATGCCCTAACGCTGCAGAAACCGGAGGGCTTCAAAACCAAAGATTTTTTGCATTCGGCTTTTCTTGTATCGTATTAACAGGATTTAGACAAGTTAGAATCCAGCGTCACTACGCCGCTGATTTTATAATTTTTCTTTTTCGATCTCACTTCCTGAGGTGTCACCATTAAGTTCTCTGTTGATTTCTGACCCAATCATATGTTACGGATATAATAGACTATAATTCATAAAGAAGGAATGAAAGGGAGCTCCGGTATGAAAATAATGGAAAATCTGTGGCAGGTCGGCGGCGCTGAGTATACGACGGTTGAAGATGCCGCTGTTTATCTGGTTCGCTTTGGCGAAAAGGCCGTTTTGATCGATGCCGGCTGCGGCAACGCTCAGGAAGCGATGTTCGAAAATATTTCTAACGTACTGCCACCTCAGGTTGTAATTCAATACCTGTTGCTAACCCACTGTCATTACGATCACACCGGCGGCGCCGAGGGGGCAAGAAATCGTTACGGCTGCCGAATTGTGGCCCATGAACTGGATGCCGCCTACCTGGAAAACGGCGACAGCACGGTAACGGCCGCCGACTGGTATGGTGCCCGGATGAATTCCCTGAAAATCGATTACAAAATCAAAGCAAGAAAGGAAACGATTCGGATTGGCACTGGCCAATTGACGGCTCATCACTGTCCGGGACATTCGCCGGGATCAGTGGTTTATCTGACCAAAATTGATACAAACCACGTTCTTTTCGGTCAGGATGTTCACGGTCCGCTTGAGGCTTCATTTTTATCCGACCGCGAGGATTATATACGATCTTTGAAATTTATAATGGGGCTGAACGCCGATATTCTATGCGAGGGTCACTTTGGAATCTATCACGGTAAAGATAAAGTCAGACGATTTATTCAGACTTATTTATGATCATAACCGTAAACCGTCAAGGGAAAAATGGGTGGTTCTTGAATTTTCCAGATTTCTTCATGCTGGTCTGGCGAAAATAGCTTCATTTCCCGCAACATTTTTTATACTTCTTCCCGCTTCCACAGGAACAAGGATCGTTGCGACCAATTTTCTTGTCGGCTACTATCGTTTTTGGCGGATTCAGCAAAATTTCCAAATCGGTTATATCCTCAGGTTTATCCGGTTCTAATCCGATTGTAAATTTCCAACCATTCTTTTCAAATATCGATGTGACTTCTTTCATTCGCTTTTTTGTTTGAACACGGACAAAGGCAGGGTTTTTTTCTGTACCGAGCTTAGCCGCTTTTTTTCCATCAAATATTTTTGCCATTTCTTCACCTTTAAATAGAAATTTTAATATTCATCTCTCGCATAGCCCGGCATAAGTAATAATTGCTTTTTTGGACGGAGGACAGAAAGCTCGAGACCAATATTGAGCATTTTGCACTCAATAATCTTCCCCGGGCATGTTGTACCAGGCAGCATACTCTACCATTACCTTTTCTGCTATGCTGTAATCCTCACCCCGTTCAGACTCACGTTCGTTTATCATATTGGCTTCACTGCATAAGCCATCTACCAGATCAAATACCATTTCATTCTCATCAGATTGCTCATGAGCGAGATTTGGCTCTTCATCAAGTTTTAGCAAGGCTTGAGCGATAGAACCGTCTTCACACTCCGCCGGCAATTGGTTGACTGCAAATCGTAAAATTGACGCGATCACGACGCTTATTCTTTGTGTACGTGCATCGGGGCCAATTTCCTTTAGGAGCGCAAGAAATGATAAAAAATGCTGTTCCCCGACGATTTCTTTAAAGTCGTCTACCAATTTTTCCATGTTTCAACGAATCCCTAAGCAGATTTGAAATGGTCAACCCGTGATCAACGCTGGAGACCCAACTAACCAAAAAATAGCATGTGACTTCAGTTTTTCTTCGTTTTGAAATACCCTTTATCAGATTATAGAAATGTTTGTAAACTAAAACTTAAGTTAAGCGATTTTTTCGAATTTGACTCAGCAGGACTCTTAGATATCGTACGCTCGAAAGTAGAAGCACCAGACCGATACCTGCATATAAAATCGACAAATAAGGTTTTGGTATCGGGGAATGTCGCAACAATACTCCTATTGCCGCCATCACGGCTACGATCATATAGCTCTTCCAGGTTGATCATATATTTTTTAGAGTTTCATCCGCCGCCCTGAAATAGGCGAGCAATATAGCAGGCTTGCCAACCAAAGTCAAAAATTATGACCACTTAGTTATTCTTTGCCATGTTGTTTATGCAACATGGGGTTTAGTTTGATATCAAGTTTTAAGCATAACCGAACTATATTAACCGCTTGCCATGATCTGAATTAAAACGGAAATGGCTCAAGTATGTCCCAGCACTGTATGCACCTTGTAGGACGAGCCGAGAAGTTGAATCTCTTCTGCGCTGAGCTTGACTTCGGTAGCCGCCACAGCCTCTTCGATATGAGCGATCTTGCTGGCACCGACGATAGGCGCTGCCAATCCCGGCTGATGCAGCAGCCAGGCATAGGCGATTTTGGCATTGCTTTCACCGCGTTGGGAGGCAAGCTCGCTGAGGCGGTTCACGACAGCGAAGTCTTCTTTCTGATAGTAGAGTTTTTGAGCATACTCGTCGGTCTTGGCGCGCGCAGTATGGCCGGCCGTGATATCGTCTGGCGTGCGGTTGCCAGCTAAGAAGCCTCTGGCCAGCGGGCTCCAGGGGATCAGAGCGACGCCCAGATCGCGGCAAAGTGGAATCATCTCACGTTCCTCTTCCCGATAGATCAGGTTGTAGTGGTTTTGCATCGATACGAAGCGCACCCAGCCTTTCGATTGGGCAATGTGCTGTGCCTTGGCAAACTGCCATGCCCACATGCTAGACGCACCGATATAGCGCACTTTGCCAGATTTGACGAGATCGTGCAAGGCTTCCAAGGTCTCCTCGATGGGTGTTTCGTAATCCCAGCGATGGATCTGATACAGGTCGATGTAATCGATCCCCAGACGCTTGAGGGAAGCCTCCACCGCTGCAAAGATGTGTTTGCGCGACAATCCCGTGGTGTTTGGCCTCTGGGGTGTGGCTTTTGCGAAGCCGCCCTGGAACGTCATATCGACTGGATATAACACCTTGGTTGCTATCACCACCTCATCTCTGCGGGCAAACTCCCGCAGGAATTTGCCGGTCAATTCCTCCGATGCGCCGGCGGAATACATGTCGGCGGTATCGAAAAAGTTGACACCCAGCTCAACGGCGCGCTGCACGATGGGGCGCGCATCGGCTTGATCGAGTATCCACGGCCGCCATTGCGACGTTCCGTAAGTCATCATGCCAAGGCAGATACGCGATACCTTGAGACCGGTTTGGCCTAAATTGACGTAGTTCATCTTATCCTCCTTTGCATTCGAGTCCATGATCCGAATTGTGAACGAAAGTTTCGAAGTTCAGACTAAAACCTTTATTTAGGTGTGTGTACATTATGGCAAATTTCTCTCAAAAGGAGCTTGCTTGTAGAATTTTTCTATTATCTCATTAAATCCATATGCTAATTGAGTTTGTTTGGCTTCGTCCTTTGTGAACCATTTCAATTTTTGACCTTCAGTAAGTTCGATTTGGTCAATTTCAAAATCAGCTCTTCTCCAAAATGTATATTCAATACGGTCATCAAATTCAATTTCCAAAAACAACTCAAATCGATCCAATGTCAAATTCATTTCCTCTTTCATCTCCCGAACGATACATTTTTCAGGGCTCTCATCTCCTTCGACATGCCCTCCGGGGACATCCCACATGTTTGGGTATGGCAGGTCGGTTTTATTATCCCTCAAGAATAACAAAATTTTTTTCTTGTCATTAATAAAAATTATGCTACTACCTTTTCGTTTCATCCCTTTGTCTCTCGTCTCATCCTCGAGCCCTTACTAGCCATTCGCGTGCAACGATGGATTCCACTTTATTAAAGGGTTTCAAGATAATCCAAATAATTATCGCTAAAGTCGATCTCAAGCTCAACCCATAGAGGAAGATGATCGCTTCCGTGAAAGGTGCGCCACTCTCGCAGATAATAATCTTTGAGCTTTTCCCTGTTTTGAAGATGTGATTTCCAGTCCGTGATCGCTTCCTTTTTGCTGTCGATCGATTTTTCCAGCCGGGCCTTGGTATTTTGCGAATCTGTCTGTGAAAGTTTTTCTACTGCCTCTGCGGTCTTTTCTTCGAGTTTCACGATTTTTGCTTTCACTGTGTCTTTAAGATCGCCTTCATACAGGTTAAAATCCTCTTCGGTATAGATGCTCTTAAAGAACTGAAGTACACCCTTGCACCGACCGGAGTCTACGAACCGCAATTCGTTATCGCGCACTCGAAACGATATTTGATCATAGAATTTTGTCTGGTCTTTATTGCTACCTTCATTGTTTTGGTAGATCACGAAACCGTGCTTCTCCAGAGCGTTGTGACCGGGGCTTCCCGGTTTGACGATATTAAAATCGCCAACCAGTATATGGTTTTGATTATCGTTCTTGGCACGATTTGCCAGAAATTTGGCGACCCTCTCTATTTCGTCGACCCGCCTTCTATACTTCGAGCCTGATGACTCGCCGTAATAAATGTGTACCGTCGAGAAACAGAATTTGAACCAGCCGGATTGAAAAGAGCACATGAACGGCGTTCTCGCAAACTGTCGCCGTTTTTCCTCGTCCATGATGAGCATGTTCTCAGGAAGCACCAGCTCACCGGCAACCCCCTTGAATTTGATCTTGTTGCGGTCGAATATAAAACCGAGCCTCTCGTCGTTACCGCTGCGACCTTCAGTAACGTCAGTTACGATGTAGTCGTAATCGTAACCCAGGATCTTCATGATTTTATCAAGGGGATCGAGATTTTCGCATATTTCTTGCACGGCAAGCACATCGAACCGGGAAATTATCTCAGCGATGTAATAGAAATCCTCTGGTGATCGATAGCCGTTCATAAAGCGGTTGTCATCGAAATTACGGATATTCCAAGTTCCAAGGATAAGTGTGGAATCTCGGGTTTTATGCGGCATCTCTTCATCCATTTGCATCCGCAGAGCCTTCAGTCCGGACAGGATCCTGCGGCGGGTCTTCTGCGGTTTAATGTATTTGATCGGTTTATAATATGGCATATGTATCCTCCTTTCTATTTAGGTCCTCCATATTCCCGGAAAAAATGACTTTCTTGAGGACACCTTCCGCCCTCACCTTTATGCTGCGAATTCGTGCCACCGTTGATTTAAAGCGGTTATGGTTACCTTTCCCTATGCCTATTTTTTGCTTAAAGATAGCGCTTTTTGGGGGCATTGCAATACGCAGGCATTGCATTTCAGGCAGGTTGAGTCATCAAGTATTTTGATATCATTGTTATTTTTTACAATGCTGTAAACATTTACAGGGCATACCATACCGCAGGTATTGCAATTAACACATCTAGATTTGTCTTGGGTGATGAATCCTGTGTGAACCCCCTTCGCTCGAAAGAGATGCCCGAAAGACTTGATACCAAATTTGTGCAGAAATGATTCGGCCTCGGAGGGTTGATCACCGACGATCCCTCTAAGATCGAATCCGATGGACAAAATTATCAATGTCGTCAAAATCATCCAACCCGCAAATTGCCAAGGGTTACCGACCGTAAATATGGAGATTCCGACATAAACTGCTATGGTGATGACAGCTAACATCAACGCTTTCAACCACCCGCTATTAAATGGTAAACAATAGTATCCGGCATATAGAATAAATCCCGCCCCCCAGAAAATCAGTGTCATGACAACCGCCCAAACGGGATGAATTGCCAAGGCAATAGCAGTAAAGAAAAGCCATAACAAAGCGTTCATGGCAAAAAGCATTTCCATCCGAAATCGCAAGCCAAAGCGCACCCGACACTGTTCTTGTGTTTTCGTGTGGCCGTTAGCGAGAAACTCTGGCAAGCTGCTTGCATATACGGGCCCCCATTTCCCCTTCCAGCCACACACTTTCCTCAACAGCTTTATGTCAATTCCCGAGGCAGATAATTGCGGCAGAATAAGCTCCCTGTGTTCAACTATGCTAGCGATGTCACTCGTTTTCAGAGCTGTTAGGATTGAATGAGTGTTCATCTCGCCACCGGCAGAAGCACACCAGACGTTAATTCCTTTTGACGGTACGACAAGCAAATAGCAATTTTGATTTGTAAGTGCCTTTTCGACTCGACGAACCGTAAGGTGAAAATTTCCAGTAACGATGACCGGACTTTTCCTGTCGGGTGTACCGATTCTCCGTAATCCAGGTACCACTGGATTCGGAAACCATCGCCCCCAAAAATCGAAGAGTGATTTGATTATTGACCGATCCTGATCGGGCTTCATCACCAGCGCGGAGCCAGCAGGTTGTGAAACCGGATTTTTTCTTGCTACAACGATTGCAAAACTTTCGAGGAAGGAATAGCGTTCCTCTGTGATTTCAAAGCCCGCTTGACGCATTTCATTAGCTATGTTCCTTACCGGTTTGGTGCCTGTCTGGGAAATGACATAGGTAATAAGTGCCAATGGGAATCTTAGAGTGTAATAGATCGCTCGTTTCAAAATATGCTTCGGTCTTACCTCGCTTACGACTAAAAATTCTCCCTCAGGTTTCAGGATTCTAGATAGCGCCTTGAAGGTCCATTGGCGTTCTTCGGCATACAACTCACTCATCACAAGGGTGGTTGTAATGAGATCGAAGCTTTTTTCATCAAAAAGGCTATCAATTTCAATGACTCCGGTATGGTGAAACGACACTTTACTTTCAAGTCCGGCTTTTTTCACCCGCTCCTGTGCAACTGCTAACATGCCTTCCGAAATATCAACTCCGGTCACAAATGCACCGACCCGGGCTGCTCTGACAGCCAAATCTCCCGTTCCGCAGCCGACATCAAGAATGGTCATACCCGACCGGACAAAATTGGTGACAATATATTCCTTGAACTTACCTGCTTGCCCTTTAGTCAGAAAATCTATGCCCCAATCGTAACGATGCGGCCGACTTTCAAGAATCTTCATGAATACGTAGGAGAACATGGCAGTCTCATTTTCTTTGCTCGAGCTTGCACAGCCCCGTGCGTGAAAATATAGTTTTGTCGGTTCGACTTTTTCGGTGATGAATATCTATTCTAAGGAATTTAATAAATGTAAGGCCAAAGTTATGGTGAAACCTCACAGATAGTCAGTCAGTGTGCAAAGACTTCGTTAGGTGGTGATTTCACATTTCATCAGCAAACAGCCGTCATCATGTTTAATAAATTCATTTCCTCGAAGCTCAACTTTCTGTGCAACTTCGAATCCAGTACGTTCATAAACTGGTATCGCCAGTTCGTTATCTGCGAAAGCAATTAGGCTCAAGGCATGGTACCCATTATCAATGGCCTTTTCTTTGGTTAGTGAAATCAGTTTTTCACCAATGCCATGCCTTCGATAACTTTCATTTACGCACAACGCATCCAGAAACCAGGTGTCCTCGACCCGTGATGAATAAAAGTCCTGAAGATGCTCTATTCTATCCGCAGGAAAAAAGCCTTTCATTTCATCGGTTATTTTATGATAAGAGGACGGATATGAAAGGGCCATTCCGATGACGGCATTCCCATCTACAGCAACAATTGTACTCTTATAGGAGTAAGGATAATTATCATTTTCCAGATTGTGGGCTACGACTTGAACAGGCGACACTCCGGGAACCAAATCATGAAATAGATATTCTACAACCCCATCGGATGCAATGTTTATCAACTCTGCTATTTTTCCGCTATCTTCCTTCTTTCCAGGCTTGTATTCGATCCCCATATGAATTTCTCCTTTTTTCTTGACAGAAGGAATATAGGATTCCCTCAATCATTACTTTCTAGATTTTTCATTTCTGACAACGGCATTAGTGGTTGAAACCGCATAAGAGTGATGTCGATAATGAATCAACACTTTACCTATTCTCCATAAATAGGCTTTCTGGATTGTCTGGGTCGAGATGCTGGTGACGACATTTCAATGTTTTGCTTTATCACCCCAAATTTCTTTCAATCGCTTATCGCGACCACAATTCCAGCGATAGGCCTTGTACCGAATCGGGTTGTTCTTATAATAATCTTGATGATAACTTTCGTTACCTTTAATGGGATAAAAGATTGATGTATTTAATATTGGCGTAACAACATTTTTGTTGGGAAATTGCTCTTCAACTTTCCTTTTAGATTGTTCAGCAAGTTTCTTTTCAGTTTCGTTAGCTACGAAAATAGCACTTAAATAACTTGAGCCTTTATCACAAAATTGTCCTTTTGCGTCAAAGGGATCAATGTTAACCCAGTAATGCTCTAACAACTCTGTGTAACTAATCTTATCAGGATTATATGTTATTTCAACGGCTTCAAAGTGACCATCATGGTTGCCGTTGTAGGTCGGATTTTTTAAAGTCCCACCCGTAAACCCTGAGATCACATCGCTTACACCCTCAAGTTTTTCAAAATCTGACTCCATACACCAGAAACATCCACCAGCCAATATGGTTTTATCAGCTCCAACATTTGAAGCATAGGATAGGAAGATTGTTAATAGAATAAATACCAATTTTTTTTTCATAATATTCCTCTCTTCAATGTAATTGTTTAATTAAATGGAGGGCGTCTCAGGTTTCTAATTCCTCTATGTTCTTAAGTCACTCCAAATCGTAATTCGTAACCTGCTCACTTTTAAACATAACGGCGCTTCAGCAGTGTGCAATCTTTTGCGCATCCGACTGAAAGCGCCTGGTTGGATAATCTATATTGGTATCCCAGGAATAATACGACCTTTTATCCTTTTCTTGAACTCCAGGTACTTCGCCCCAATTGCACGCTCCAAGCTTTCTTCCTCGATTAGAATCAAAAATAAAAAACCTGACCACCATACTGGCACCAGCGCAACGCCGATTCTCGTATATTTATAAAAATTCTTAGTTATAAGATCCATATCTTTTTCTGCGATATTAAGAGGCCGTATCAGAAAGCAAGGCCCAAGGGCAAAGAATAAACCTATTACGAATATAGGAATACCTATGGCGGCATTAAACCCATTCAGAAAAAATCGGGGTTGTTCAACAGAAGGTAAAACAAGAATAACCCTGCCAAGAGATAGAATTGTAACAATAATCCATCCTAAAGCAGGATGGCTACCAATCTTTCTGCTACCAACAACAGAACAAGCACCAACCAATGTAAACATGCTTATTAAAGCCCACAAGAATGGATCATTGAGATATTGATTCATTTTATCATCCTCTTTATATATCGTATTGAGCTAACCTGCCGGCCTCCTCACCTTCGAGTCTGCACATGCATTTACGAAAAACCGCATAGTTTTTCCTGTCAGGTTCAGCGATTGGGTATACGAAATCTTGCGATGTCACTTCAACGATGATTCATAGTGCCGTGCATATCGATGAGAATTATAGTCTCGTAAATTGAGCCAACATGACAGAGTAAATGCCAAGCGTCCACTACCAAAGGGTCCCATGTAAATCCTGTTAGTTTATCTACATAGTACTTGACGTATGAATTCGGCAAGTTAGTTTCTCCGATTTCGCGCTTGACCTCCCAATGCCAATCCGTACAAGGGCAGTAGCCCCAACCGTAAAATATTCCTAAACCGAACCAAGACAAGATAGTTAGGCCAATAGTTATCAAATGTATGCGTCGTGTCCTTCTCCACGCCCAACCTGTTAGATCAAATATAACCAAGCTACCATGGAATAAGATGAAGAAATAATCAAGGAACGTGTACATTATTTCATCCCAATTGGAACCGCCGTGCCGGTTACGACAATTCCACCTGTAGCCGGAATCTCCACTGTAAGTCGGCTCGGGCGGCCCATCGCCTCTCCTTGGCGGATAAGAAAGGTAGTGGGCACAGCAATGAGTTTGGCTTCTCGGAGATACCCTCCAAGTGCGGCGGCCGCCGCACCCGTGGCTGGGTCTTCTATGACGCCTCCAACCGGAAACGGATTGCGTGAGTGGAAAACGTCAGAACGCTCCCGCCACACGAGTTGCAGTGTAGTGAGACCGTCGCGAAGCATCAGTGCCTTAAGCCTATCAAAGTCATAATCCAGCTTGGCCAGTCGGCGCGCCTCAGCAACGGCCAGTACCAGGTGCCACGCCCCGGCGTAGGCTCTGACAGGCGGAATTGAGCCATCCAGGTTGCCTGATTTCCATCCGAGAGCAAAGAGCGCTTCGCTGACGAGCGCATCGGGTGCACGGGTATACTTTGGCGCCACTGAGGTTAGCGAAGCCTCACGGATCCCATCTCGCGTGCGGACGGTGACCGGCACCTCTCCAACGGCGGTTGCCAATCGATAAGTTCCGTCTCCCTCGGCCTCGCCCAGCGCAACGCCAGTGGCAATGGTGGCGTGACCACAGAATGAGACCTCCGCCTCAGGACTGTAGTAACGAACGGTGCGATCCCGCCCGCTGGCCGGAGCTACGAAGGCAGTTTCTGAGAAGCCAACTTCGGCAGCAATTTGCTGCATAACATCGGGGGTTGGAAGCGTGTCCCCGATCCAAACACCGGCGGGATTGCCTCCCTCAGGACTGCTGGAAAAAGCCGAAAAGCGATAAAGTGATCCGGGAGCCATGACGTCTCCTTCGTGAATATCCGTGATGCTGCCCAACGTTGCTAAGGGTTTACGAAGAAATAAGTTCACAATTTTAGGCGTTGAGGCGCCCGATTGGCAAGGCGCGAAAACGCAGGAATATCTGGATATTCCGAGGGTTCGCA
>CALZJV010000171.1 GCA_945787595.1 uncultured Desulfobacterales bacterium
TCTCCAAATACGACCACTTCGTCTTCAAGCGCCACCCCCGAAATTGCGCCCACATCCAGCATGGTCAGGTCCATGCATACCCGCCCCACGATGGGGACTCTGCGGCCGTGCACCAGCATGTGACCCCGGGAGGACAACAAACGATTGAAGCCATCGGCATATCCGACGGGGACTGTGGCAATGGTGGTGGGATTTTTTGTCTGGAAAGTGATTCCGTAACTGACATTAAAACCGGCTGCTACCCTTTTTAAATGGATGATTTTACTTTTCAACGTCATCACCGGCTTCAGGTCGACGTTGCTCTTATTGACTTCATCCGAGGGGTGCAGACCGTAAGTAGCGATACCCGGACGAACCATATCCAGATGAGAATCCGGCATGTCGATCAGAGCCGCACTGTTGGCAGCATGCCTTAAGGGGGGTTGCAGCCCCTCCTTTTGAAGGCGATTGAGAAGATCCATGAATCGATTCAGCTGCAAGTTTGCATAAGATTTTTCGGCACTGTCGGCCGTAGCAAAGTGGGTGAAAATACCTTCCACGGTCAACCCGGGCAGCCGGGTGATGGCGTCAATTTCGCCTACTGGATTTTGTACCGGGATATCATCCGGGGTGTTGTTGATGGCATCCAGCAAAAAGCCGAGTCTTCCCATGCCGCTGTCCACCTTAAGGTGGACTGTGATTTTTTTCCCTCGTCGGGCTGCTTTTTCGGATAAGGCCCTTGCTGTCGAAAGCGAATAGACGGATTGAATGAGGTCATGCTCGATTAGTATTGGTGCAAGGTCCGGCGAACTGTACCCAAAAATTAAAATCGGGGCCTCGAGACCGGCTTCCCGCAGGGGCACGGCTTCATTGATTCTGGCGACGCCTAAATATTGCGCCCCGTTTTGCAGTGCTTCACGGGCAACCTCAACGGCCCCGTGGCCGTAGCCGTTGGCTTTTACGACCGCCATCAGGCGGGCAGGCGGCCGGGTGATGCGTTTCAGCTCCTTGATGTTGTGAGCATAGGCTTTCAGGTCAATTTCAGCCCAGGTTATTGGATTGTCCAAAATTTTCAATCTTTTACTTCCTGAAACAATTCCCTGGCATGATAAGAGCTTCGCACCAACGGCCCGCTGGCAACTTCCGCGAAGCCCATTTGGAGTGCGGTCTTGCGCCACTCCTCGAATTCTTGCGGCGGTATATAGCGATTGACCGGCAAATGGTCTTTCGAAGGCTGCAAATACTGGCCCAGGGTCAGCATGCGGCAGCCTGCTTTAAGCATGTCTTCAAGGGTACGGCTGATTTCAGA
This sequence comes from uncultured Desulfobacterales bacterium, assembly GCA_945787595.1. Next base: position 1,289 of record CALZJV010000171.1, read on the forward strand.
CCGGTCTTCTCCCAATCCGAGCATGAGCCCGGACTTGGTGAGCAGTTCCGGGTCGTATTCATGGGCACGTTGAATCAGGTCGAGAGATCGCCGGTAATCCGCCTGGGGACGAACTTCCGGATACAATCGCGGGACTGTTTCAATATTATGATTTAATACATCGGGGAGTGCATTCAAAACCGTTTCAAGGGCTTTATGACTTCCCTGAAAATCCGGTATCAGAACTTCCACGCAAACATCAGGTATTTGTTGACGAATTTTTTCAATGGTTTCGGCAAAGATGCCGGCACCGCCATCCGGCAGGTCGTCCCGGGTAACGGAGGTCACGACGACATATCTCAACCCCATTTTCCGGGCAACGCTTGCGACCCTGGCGGGTTCCTCCGGGTCGGGCGGCTCCAGGGGACCTTCGGTCACCGCGCAAAACCGGCAATTGCGCGTGCAGCGGGAACCCAAAATCAGAAACGTTGCCGTATGGTGTGAAAAACATTCCCAGATATTCGGGCACCCGGCTTCCTGGCACACGGTGTGAAGCCGGTCTTTGCGGATCATCCCCTTGATTTTTTCAAAATCAGGGCCGGAAGGCAGTCGCTGTTTCAGCCAATCCGGTTTGCGGAGAGTAACGGGACTATTTGATTGATGCTTCATAATTCAGTGTGTTTGGCATTTGTCGGTTGAAACTGTGGAATGGAATTCGGCCCGATGGATGCGTGTTACTATTGTTAGAGACCCATTAGGGCACTTTAACCGGGAATCCCTGGCCCAGACCTGATTTCAAGAAGTTGTATCCACGGCAGATGTTTTTAATAGCAGAGGGTTGATCTCCTTGATAACGGCCTTCGCACTCTCCGAGGCGTAGGCTACGAGCCGGAGGCCAGGGCGGGCGTGAACGTTGAATCTCTCAACCTGGCTTTCAGTTTGCCAAAAACCAAATATTAAGCATTAAACCCCTAAACATCAACGATTTTTTAGCTTTGATTTTGCAATTGTTGCTGCAGGTGGGAAAAACTTGCTGCGGTTAGCTGAAGGTCCAGAACGGCTTCGAACTGCTTTTTTACAGTGGCACTTACTTCATTCATGGACAATTCACCGTCCAGCTCCTGCTGCATGGATGTCATGCAGACGCCTTGAAGGCCACAGGGCTGGATATAGGAAAACGGGGTTAAATCGAGATTGACATTTAATGCCATACCATGAAAACTGATGCCTTTTCGAATGGCAAGGCCGATACTGCCCATTTTGTTATTGCCGACCCAGATTCCACGGTTGGCGGGGTTACGTTCTGCTGCAATGCCCCAGGTTCGGACCGTGGCAAGCATGATGTCTTCCAATATTTCGACAAAATCGACGACACCGAAGCTGCGTGCTTTCAGGTCCACAATGGGATAGGCGACCATCTGGCCGGGGCCGTGAAACGTGATATCTCCGCCGCGTTCGACATGCACAATGGGGATACCGGCGGTCTTTAGAAATTCCTCGGACACCAACAGATGCTCCAGGCCGCCGCGGCGACCCAGGGTGAAAACGGTAGGATGTTCCAGAAACAGGATGATATCCGTATCAATGATTCCGTTGATCCGGGCGGCAACGATGTCACTTTGAAGCTTCCATGCTTCCTTGTAATCCATCAGGCCCAGGTCGACGGCGTAACATGTAGGCAGGTCGGTTGTGTGTTGATCGTTGTCCGTTGTGAAAACGCCTTTAACCGCCGATTGATGATCTAAGTTGTCGGGATTTATTTTACCAGGCATTGTTGTCATTGTTATTTTCGTCATTCGAATTTGTTTCGTGCTTCGGATTTCGGTTTTAAATGGTCGAGCAAATTGTCTTCGCCCCCTTCCAGGGGACTTCCTTAGGCCTCCCGTACCACGGGAGGAGCGTTCACGCTACCGTTCTTTCATCATTCATTCTGCCTTGGGGCGGATCATTCCGCATTCCCTCCGGGGCGTAGGCCCCTATGGTCCCTACGGGCCGGAGGCCGCATTCGTCCTTCATCCTTCACCTCATCCTCTCAAACACGGCTTACGGGCAGCCGCCGTCTCATCCAGTCTTCTTCGACGGCATTTTTTCGGCGCCGCATGCAAGAGCTGCGGGTTTTCCTTGGCTTCTGCCGCAATGGACTTTATGGATTCGATGAAAAGATCGATGTCTTCTTTGGATTCGGTTTCCGTGGGCTCGATCATGATGGCTCCCGGAACCACCAGCGGAAAGTAAATGGTGGGCGGATGAAATCCATAGTCCATCAGCCGTTTGACGATGTCCAGAGTGGTTACTTTGTGCGCCTGCTGTCGCTTGTCGGAAAATACGCACTCATGCATGCAGGGGCGATCATAGGGCAGGTGAAAGGTTCCCTTCAATCGTTCTTTGATGTAATTGGCGTTTAAGACCGCCAGTTGGCTGACTTTCTTCAGATTTTTAGCACCCATACTTAAAATGTAACTGTAGGCCCTTATCTGAACGCCGACATTGCCGTAAAAGGCATGAAGCTTTCCGATGGATTCGGGAAAATTTTCTGAAAGAAGATAGCGGCCTTTCTTTTCAACGACACGGGGTACCGGTAAAAAAGGTGCCAGTTGATTCTTGACACAGACCGGACCTGATCCCGGCCCACCCCCGCCGTGGGGCGTTGAAAAAGTCTTGTGAAGATTTAGGTGAAGCACATCAATGCCGATTTCGCCCATGTGAACGATACCCATGACGGCATTCATGTTGGCCCCATCGCCATAAACAAGACCGCCTTTGGCATGCACGATGTCGGCAATTTTTTTAATGTTATCCTCAAACAGCCCCAGGGTGTTGGGATTGGTTACCATGATGCCGGCGGTTTCTTCATCCATGACGTCGGCCACATCTTCAGGCGCCAGGACCCCTTTTTCATTGGATTTTATGGGTACCGGCCGGTATCCGCACAGAGCGGCACTGGCCGGATTGGTTCCATGGGCCGTATCCGGCACAATGATCTTTGAGCGCGGCGCCCCTTGACTCTGATGATACGCATAAAATAGAAGCATCCCGGTAAGCTCTCCGTGGGCGCCGGCGGCCGGCTGAATGGTGGCGGCGTCCATGCCGGTGATCTCCACCAGGAAGCGTTCAAGATCATACATGAGTTTGAGGATGCCCTGGGATAGATTCGGCGGAAGCATGGGGTGTGCTGCGGCAAATCCCGGCTGGGCGGCCTGTCTTTCATTGGTTTTAGGGTTATATTTCATCGTACAGGAGCCCAGGGGATACATACCGCTGTCCACCGCGAAATTCCATTGGGACAAACGGGTATAATGGCGGACGATATCTACCTCGCTGAGGTCAGGAAAATTGGGGCCTTCTCCAAGCAAATCTTCAGCTACAGGATAGGACTCAATGTCTCGTCGCGGCAGAGAAAATCCGCATCTTCCCTCTTTTCCTTTTTCCCAGAGCAGTGGTTCATTGAGTATCAGGCCGGTGGTGCCTGGATATTCTTTCATGTTTTGACCTCCCAACCAGCATAAACTGGATATTTGAAAGTTCGTAATCATTAGCCACAAAGACACGAAGGCACAAAAAAGGTGTCAGGTTTCAGGTGTCAGTGTTCAGGTTTCAGGATTTTCCAACTCGCCTTCCTGACACCCGAAACCTGACACCTGAAACCTATACTATTTTATTTTTTCTACCAATTCGTCCATATCTTCTTTGCTGATGGTTTCCGTGACACACAGCAGATAATGATTGGCCAGTTCAGGATAATAACATTCCAGCGGTAAACCGGCGATGATTTTATCGGCGATCAGGCCTTCATGGGTTTTTAAAGAGCCTTCGCCGAAATCAACGACAAATTCATTAAATGTCGGTTGTTCAAATGGGATGGCAAATCCGGCGCGGCGCAGCTCTGCCTTGAGGTATTCGCACTTGTCGTAATTCAGCCGCGCCAGTTCTTTTATGCCGGATCCGCCCAGGGCGGACATGTACATGGCCGATGCCAGGGCACACAAGCTGTGGTTGGTACAGATGTTGGATGTGGCTTTTTCTCGGCGAATATGTTGTTCGCGGGTAGCCAGGGTCAACACAAAACCGCGTTTTCCGTCCGCATCAACGGTTTGGCCCACCAACCGTCCCGGCATGTTGCGGACATATTTCATCCGGGCGGCAAACATACCCAAGGCCGGTCCGCCGAAGGAGCGTGGTATTCCCAGACTTTGGCCTTCTCCGGCCACGATGTCGGCGCCTTGGCTGCCGGGATTCTTCATCATGCCGTAAGCAAGGGGCTCGCTGAAACCTACAACAGCGAGCGCCTTTCTTTGCCGGGCGATGTCCCCCATGGTCTTAAGATTTTCAATGCAGCCGAAAAAATTGGGAGACTGAACAGCCACCGCTGCCAGATCATCCAGACCGTCGAGAGGAGTCGGATCGGTGGTACCGTCCGGCAGATAGGGAAGTTCCACGATCTCATAGCCGGTAGGGGCAAGATATGTTTTGATCACCCGGCGATAATTCGGATGGAGCAATCTTGATACCGCTACAGTTTTTTTCCGTGAAATTCGTATGGCCATCAACAGGGCTTCCGCCAGGGCGGAAGCACCGTCGTACTGTGAGGCATTTGCCACTTCCATGCCGAGCAGCCGGGCGGTCAGGGTCTGATATTCAAAAATGGCCTGCAAGGTTCCCTGGCTCATTTCCGGCTGATAAGGGGTATAGGACGTCACGAATTCCGAGCGGCCCAGTAGATGCTTTAGGGACGCCGGAATATAATGCTCATAGCTGCCGGCACCCATAAACACTTTGTATGCGGGCGAGACCGCCATGCTGCTGCAAAGCGTGTCGATGTGCTCGTCTAATTCCCATTCGGTCAAAGCCTCCGGCAGGTTAAGCTCGCAGTTGCAGTGGCAATCGTCGGGTATGGTTTCAAAAAGATCGTCCAGGGACTTCACACCCACCGTCCTCATCATCTCATCGATATCCTCTGATGTATGCGGCAAGTATCGCATAATTATTATCCTTTCAGGGATGCTAAATAAGCGTCTTTGGTCATCAGGCCGTCCAATTCGGCCGAGTCATGCGGCTTGACCTCGATCATCCATCCGTCGGAATAGGGCGTGTTGTTGATCAGCTCGGGGGAATCTTCCAGAGCACCATTGACAGCGACAATTTCACCGCCAACAGGCATGTACAACTCCGAAACGGCCTTGACGGATTCTACAGTGCCGAATTCAGCGCCCTTGTCAAAGGTTTCACCAACATCGGGCATTTCTACAAAAACGATGTCTCCCAGCTGATCCTGGGCATAATCGCTTATGCCAACTTTGACATTGTCTCCTTCGGCATTGGCCCACTCATGACTTTCTGCATAGCGAACATTATCGAGCAAGATTACATCGTTAATATCCTTCATCGCTCCTCCTTAAGGGTTGTTTAGCGTTCATTTAAAAATGACTGTTTTCTCCAAATTCTGCAGCAGAGGATTCGGCTGGCGGATCGTTTTACTTGAACTCACTGAGTTATCTCAATTCTGAACGGATGCTACATAGTTTCCATCCATAAATGGTCTTTTTGCCCAATCTCGGCGTCAATCGTCGCGATTGTTTGTGCGACGTAGCCTGCTACGTCTCCGCACAACCGCTTGATTTCCTTGATCTTGAATAAAAATCCGCATTTCTGGATTGGAAACACTATTGAGTGCCCAAACTGATTTTAACCGATTTATAGATGGGCACTACTTAAGCTTCAGAGTCGTCGTCAATCCAATATGTAGGGCAGCTTTAAGTTATAACTTTTGTAAACAACGAATGTTTCCACGGATTGAACATCTTTTAACTTGGACACCTCATCGGTATAAAACTCCAGCAGGCCGAAACCGGATTTTAAGAGAACCACAAGGATCAGATCAAAGCGCCCGGTAACGACACTGACGGACACAACACCGTTTAATTTGCTGAACTCCTTGCCTTTATTGACAAGGTTCATGGTTTTTAGTTTGACGCCCACCATGACCACCCGAAGCCCGGAAATGGAATCCGGGTCTACCAGTCCGGAGATTTCCAGCACCCCCTCTTCCATCAGCTTATGAACTCGTGCGCGCACGGTGTTTTCGGAAAGGGACAGCTGTTCGGCGATTTTTCTGTAAGACTTTCGGCCGTTGCGAAGATGCTTGATAATTAAGAGATTGATATGGTCAATTTTCATGGTCTCAGGTGGCGCCTGTCAATCTTGTTTACGAATAGAGCTGTAAAAAAATTTGATGATACTGTCAATATTTAATTTTATTTTTTACGATATCATCAAAATTTATGTATTAAATTCTGGTTTGGCAAAAAATGCTCAATGCCGGCAAAAAAATGTCTTCATAAAGTATTGACCGGGTCATTTTTTTACGTAATTAAAGGTACAGTCAACCAGGCATAATTTTTTTTAATGAGCAGCCCGTCACCGCCCATCGACAAGGGACGATTTATGCGTCTAGCTGGTAAACGTCTTGGAAATTAAGGTGTCTCATTTTAAAACGGCGTTCATTTAATTATGATATAATATCAGTATTCTAACGGGTTTAATCTGACAACCTCTTGTCAGAATAGAAACTTTAAGGTTTCAGGTGTCGGGTGTCAGGTTTCAGCAAAATCGCTGGCCACCGAAGCGGTCAGTTTGATCGAAAAAGAGACTTCGGCTTTGTGGAGTTTCATGTAAGGCATCAAATGAACTAAATTCTGACACCTGACACCTGACACCCGACACCTGAAACCTCTATTTTGTGATATTTAATTATCAACGTGCTTGTTGCCCCAAAGGAGCCACTTTTTTCGAGCGCAGTCTCGGAAAAAGCTGAGTGTCTTATTGGCTGAACTATACCATTGGCGGTAACAAAAAAAAGGGGACAGTTATGAAGGGAAAGTGGTTAAATGTAGCGATTATTGCGTCCTTTATCGTTGGGCTGGTGTTCTCTGCCTGCGGCACCAAGGAGCCTGAACCTATTAAAATCGGAATCAACGCACCGCTCACGGGGGACATTCCCAAGGTGGGTGAGGGCACCAAGTTCGCCGCCCGGATGTGGCTGGAAGATGTCAATGCGGCCGGCGGCATTGACATCGGTGGCAAAAAAAATAAGGTGGAGCTGATTATTGAAGACAACGAATCCAAGGCCGAGTCAGCCGTTAAGGCCAATACAAAGCTTATTACCGAGGATGAAGTTCTGGCCATTATCGGACCTCAGTCCTCAAAGCAGGCGGTGCCTGCCGGCGCTAAAGCCAATGAGCTGGGCACCCCGATGATCAGCCCCTGGTCGACCAATCCCAATACGACCAGGGACCGCCCTTTTGTGTTTCGGGGCTGCTTTCTGGATCCGTTTCAGGGGCCGGTCGCGGCCAAGTTTGCCAAAAATGAATACGGTTTCACCAAAGCGGCCGTTCTCTACGATGTGGCCAGTGATTATCCGAAGGGATTGGCTGAATTTTTCAAAGCGGCATGGGAAGACTTAAACGGTGCCGGCTCGGTCGTGGCCTATGAAAGTTTCACCACCAAAGACGCCGATTTCAGCTCCCAGCTTACCAAAATAATCAGCTCCGGCGCTGAATTCATGTTTACGCCCCAATATTACAACGAAGTGGCCTTAATCGTTCAGCAGGCCCATCAGTTGGGCTGGGATAAACCGATTGTGGGCAGCGACAGCTGGGGTTCGGCCGAAACCGTCAAGCTCTGCGGCAAAGACTGCTATGGCTTATTTTTCAGTACTCATTATGCCGCCGCCGGCGCCAAAGGTGCAGCCGCTGAATTTATCAATCGCTATAAGAAAGCGCATGGCTATGCGCCCGATGATGTGGCCGCCCTGACCTGGGATTCCATGCATATCGTTCAAAAAGCGATCGAAGGGGTCGCTGCGCTTAGCGGTGATATCAAGAAGGATCGCAAGGCTGTACGCGATGCCCTGGCCGCAATTAAAGACTTCGACGGAATTACGGGCGGCATGACCTTTACCGAGGATGGCGATCCCATCAAGTGTGCCGTCATCGTACGCATCAGCGATGCCGGTGAGTTTGAATTCTATAAATCCGTCTGTCCGTGAGCCGGTTGGCCCGTTGAGCCGGTTTATCCGTTATCCCGTTGGCCGGTTGAGCCGGTGGGCCTGTTGGCCGGTGTCTCAGATCGGCATGGGACCTGATTGCAGAAGTGACTAATTCGATTTTTTCGTTCCGTCGCTTTAGGTTGGAAACTAAATGACACGCTTCGCATTTTTTTGCGTTGATGGGGTTTGTCACGATCCGCCGCGTCTGGCTTGCGCTAACCGCATCCGGCCAACGGGCTTACCGGCTCAACCGGCTCAACGGGCCAACCGGCCAACCGACCAACCGCATAGAACTCAAAAAATGTCGGGCGTGCTTTTTTAATTCGAATATTGAAAATCTTAAAGGTATGTGATATGCACCCTATCACTTTTTCGGATTCAAGAGATGTCGGCGGTTGAGTCCATAACACTATAATGCAAAATTTTTAGAAAGGAGGCACATGATGAAAAGAACATTACTCGTGGTAACGATCATTTCCTTTTTTATCGGGGGATTGGGGGTTTGTGGTTCTGTTATCGCTGCAGAAACCATCAGAATCGGGGTCAACGCACCGCTTACCGGCGATATTCCCAAGGTGGGTGAAGGCACCAAATTCGCCGCTCAGATGTGGCTGGAAGATGTCAATGCAGCCGGCGGCATTGAGGTCGGTGGCAAGAAATACAAGGTAGAGCTGATTATTGAAGACAATGAATCCAAAGCCGAATCAGCCGTTAAAGCCAACACAAAGCTGATTACCGAGGAAGATGTCCTGGCAATTGTCGGTCCTCAGTCCTCGAAACAAGCGATTCCCGCGGGCGGTAAAGCCAATGAACTGGGCACACCGATGGTCAGCCCCTGGTCGACCAATCCCGACACCACCAAAGATCGTCCTTTTGTGTTTCGCGGCTGCTTTCTGGATCCGTTTCAGGGGCCGGTGGTTGCAAAATTTATCAAAAATGAGTTCGGTTTCAAAAAGGCTGCCGTTCTTTATGACGTTGCCAGTGACTATCCCAAGGGGCTGGCCGAATTTTTTAAGGCGGCCTGGGAAGATCTGAACGGTCCCGGCTCGGTTGTGGCCTACGAAAGTTTCACCACCAAAGACGCCGACTTCAGCTCCCAGCTGACGAAAATCAATAACTCCGGAGCTGAAGTGCTGTTTACCCCACAGTATTACAACGAAGTGGCCTTAATCGTTCAGCAGGCCCACCAGTTGGGCTGGAACAAACCGATTGTGGGCAGCGATAGCTGGGGTTCGGCTGAGACCGTAAAACTCTGCGGCAAAGACTGCTATGGCCTGTTTTTCAGCACCCATTATGCGGCGGCAGGAGCCAAAGGCGCCACGAAGGCCTTTATCGATCGTTATGCCAAAGAGCACGGCTATGTGCCGGATGACGTGGCTCCTGGCCACCATTAAAGACTTTGACGGCATTACTGGCGGCATGACATTTACCCAGGATGGCGATCCGATCAAATGTGCCGTCATCGTACGTATCAGCGATGCCGGGGAATTCGAATTCTTTAAATCCGTCTGTCCGTAATCCGGTTGAGCCCGTTGAGCCGGTTGTACCGTTGACCGGTGTATCCGATCGGCATTCAAGTTGTTTGCAGTAGTTGTCTACTGACAGAGAACTGCGAAGCTTTTCCTAACTCTAAAATGAAACAATAGTGAGGCGGGCCTGAGCCTATTCACTCTGAGCTCGCCTTGCTAAACTAGTTTCCATCCATAAATGGTCTTTTTGCCCAATCTCGGCGTCAATCGGCGCGTTTGTTTGTGCGACGTAGCCAGCTACGTCTCCGCACAAACGCTTGCATGGGTATGCCTTCCTGCCCCGTGGAATGCCTGTCCGAAGAAAGTTGGAGCCTAAATCTGCGGGCAGGCGTGTATTCTATCGGGCAATTTTCGCTAACCCCGGTTCATAAGATTCCAGCACAACTCCTATAGATAATCGCTTAACTCAGGTTCATAAAACCAAGGAGACCACTGATGGTATTTTTTCAAAACCTGATCAATGCATTGCAGTGGGGAAGTTTTTACGCACTCATCGCTTTGGGCTATTCCATGGTGTACAGCATTCTGATGTTGTTTAACTTTGCTCACGGGGATATTTTCATGGTCGGCGCTTATATCGGTTTCGGCGTTGCCACTACGATCGTGGCCCTCACCGCCATGGGATCTTTTGCACTGCCCGGCTGGCTGATCCTGGTTTTGACCATTCTGATCTCCATGTTCCTGACATCTTTTGTCGGTATGTTTGTCGAACGCGTCGGCTACCGCCCCTTGCGCGATGCGCCCAGGGCATCGGCCGCCATCACCGGTCTGATGATCGGCATCATTTTAGAAACCGGTAATCTGATTTTGCTCGGGGCCCAAAGATACAGTTTCCCATCGTTGATCGAAACAGCTACCTATTCCTTTGGTGGGGTGTTCGTGACCAACAAAAAAATTATGATCGTGCTGGTGTCCATCACATTGTCTTTTGCGCTGCATCAGTTTATCCGCCATACGCGCTGGGGGATGGCCATGCGGGCCATGGCGTTTGATTATGGGGTCGTACCTTTAATGGGAGTGCCGCTCAATAGAATCGCTGCGCTCACTTTTGCAATCGGTTCAGGATTAGCAGCCGTAGCCGGCATTCTGTTCGGTGTCGCCTATCCGGTATTAGATCCCTACATGGGTATTCTTATCGGCTGGAAAGCTTTTGTGGCTGCAATCTTAGGCGGCAGAGGTTCGGTCGTGGGAGCCACCCTGGCAGGCTTTTTACTGGGCTTTATCGAAATGTTTGTGCCGATGGTCTTCCCGTCCACCTTTCGCGATTTAATCGCATATTCAATCATTTTACTTATTCTGGTGTTTCGACCCCATGGTTTTTTTGGCGAGCCATACAGCGCGAGGCTGAGACTGTGATTGGAATAACGAATGACGGATGACGAATGACGAAGTAAAGTACTACCTGGCATTGAATATTGAAAATTGAAGAATGAATATTTGTGGATGTCGCTTCGCTCCGTCTTTTAAAATGGAAAGAATTCATTAAATACAAAATCGTTACAAGACAGTGAATATATCTGAATACTTTTCTTTACCACGAATAATGCAACAAAATAAGGGCCTAACCCGGAACGACACGCAATGCAGGGCATAAGGCACAGGGTGTTGGGGAAAATGTAAACTATTTATGTCATCTGACTTCTGACTTCTGTCATCTGATTGATGACGGGTGTTCTGTTTTAGGTACTCGATATACATACAAAATTGGCTGCTGCAATAGCCATTTGAGAAACAAGGACATTATATGGAATTAACGAGCGAAGGGATGTCAACCGACAAGAGACAGATTTCAAGCCAAATCCGGGTTTTTTTTGCCCAGATCCCCCTGCTCAGTTGGCTGCTGGGCGCACTGGTTGCGGTGGCGCTGGAATATTTCATCGGCACGCCCTTTGCCCGTACTTTGGGCTTGCGTAAAGCGCCGATGCTTTTCGGATTTGTTATCATGCTCAAAAAACCGGCCTTGATACACAGTGCTGTGCTGTATTTCGTGCTGATTTATTTATTACCGATCGGTGTGATTGCACGGTTGAGTGCAGCGAGCATGAACCGGCTGGCTGCCAAACTTCTCGATTTTCCTCTGATGCTCTCAGTTTTCATTCATCTGGGTGTGCTTTACGTAATTTTGCACTGGTGGTCGGACATGACCCTCTATCGGGCAGATGTCCTCAGATTTACCATGATAGCCGTTCTGCTGACATTGAGTTTGAACATTATCAACGGCTACATGGGCGAATTTTCATGTTCGCACCCGGGATTTATGGCTATAGGGGCTTATGCCTCCTCGGTTTTTACCGTCGGCCTGTTTGCCGATGACAGACTTTTCGGAACGGCCCTGCTTCCTCAATGGATCGGTCCTTTCTTTTTCCCCATTGCTTTAATCGTGGGCGGAGTGGTTGCAGCCATTGGCGCCTTGGCGGTGGCCATTCCTTCTTTCAGAACAAGGGGGGATTACCTGGCCATTATTTCACTGGCGTTTATGTTCATTGTAAAAAGTCTGATCGAGAATCTCGAATTTGTGGGGGGCCCCCGTGGATTGGGCGATCAGCCCGATTGGGCCAATCGACCGGTGGTCTTCGCAACCGTTGTGCTCGGCATATGGATCATCAATAATTTTGTGCGCTCCACGCTGGGCAAAGCCTTGAATGCGGTACGTGACAATGAAATGGCTGCGGATGCCATGACCGTAAACACCCGGCGCACCAAAATTACGGCATTTTTGTTCGCTGCCTTTTGGGCCGGCGTTGCCGGTGGATTGTACGCCCACGTCCTGCGATACGTGAATCCGGGAACCTTCGGTATCCAGAAACTGGCCGAGGTTCTGGCAATGGTCTATTTCGGCGGGCTGAACTCTGTATACGGTTCCATCGTTGGTGCCTGCAGTATCAGCCTGCTCGGTGAGATCCTGCGACCGCTGGAACTTTTTAAATGGATCATCATTCCATTGCTTTTGATACTGGTAATGATTTATCGCCCGACAGGCCTGATCGCATTCAAGGAATTTGACGTTAAAAAATTAATTCAGCCGAGAAAGAAACAACCTAAATGAATGACGAATGACGATTGACGAATGACGAAATAAGGAATTTTATCAAAAAGGGTACGAGACTAATTAGTACCTATTTATTCAAATGCCATCATGTTTGCGCATGATTTATGATGCATTGGTAGATTGTGACCTTTGCAAAGCGCTTCGGCTAAAGATTGACAATTTTCGATTGCAGATTGAAGGAATGCTGTCGATCAGAATAAAAAAGACAGAGCGTAGCGATACCACAAATCTTCATTCGTCAATCATCTATTTGGTTCCGGCTTCGCCGGGTTAGGTATATCACATGTCAATGCTTCAAATTGAAAAAATGACGCATTATTTCGGTGGATTAAGGGCCGTTTACAATTATGGACTTGAAATCAACCCCGGCCAGATTCGGGGGCTGATCGGTCCCAATGGTGCCGGCAAAACAACCATCTTTAACCTCATTACCGGTATCTACCAGCCCACAGAAGGAACCATTTCCCTAGCAGGTGATAAATTAAACGGACGCTCGCCCCACGAGATTGCCTCCCTGGGAATCGGCCGGACATTTCAAAATATGCTTTTGTGGCGGCATATGACAGTACTGGAACATGTGAAAATGGCCCGTTATTCCAGACTTACTTATGGCCTGATCGGAGCATTTTTCGGTACGGCAAAACGTCACAAGGAAGAGGCCGAAAGTGAAGAGAAAGCCTATTATCTCTTAAAAATGATGGGGGTGGATCAGTTTGCAGATCAGATCGTACTCAACCTGGCATACGGCGCCCAGCGAAGAGTGGAAATGGCGCGGGCATTGGCGATGGAACCTAAGGTCCTATTTTTGGATGAACCCACAGCCGGTATGAACCCGGAGGAACTGGTTCAGATGATGGATATTATCCGTAAGATCCATGGCGAATTGGGCCTGGCCATTTTTCTCATCGAGCACCGTATGAAAGTGGTCATGGAGCTATGTCAGAGAATTCAGACCCTGGTCTTCGGCGAGGTGATTGCCGAGGGTACCCCGGAAGAAATCCAGAGCAACCCCAGTGTGATCGATGCTTATCTGGGCAAGGAGATGGTTGAATAATGTTACTATCGGTTGAGGATCTGAGGGTATCGTACGGCAACATTAAAGCGTTGCACGGACTTAATTTTCAAATCGACGAAGGGGAGATTGTTTGCATCATCGGCGCCAACGGCGCCGGCAAAAGCACCACGCTAAAGGCAATTTCCCGTATGGTTCCGGTTGAAGCGGGGTCGAAGATGACTTATGCGGGCAATGACTTGCTGGGGTACCCCGCCGATAAAGTCGTGAGCGAACTGGGGATTTCCCATGTGCCGGAGGGCAGACGCTTATTTGAAAATCTGACGATTACCGAAAACCTTAAACTGGCCACTTTTGCCAGGAAAGATAAGGATCAGATTCAACGGGATGTCAAGCGAGTTTTTTCCATTTTTCCGCGGTTAGAGGAACGTCAAAGCCAGAAATCCGGCACATTAAGCGGCGGTGAGCAGCAGATGCTGGCTGTGGGCAGAGCCTACATGAGCGGACGTAAGGTCATGCTGCTGGATGAACCCTCCATGGGGCTGGCTCCATTGCTAATGATGAGCATGTTCGATGCACTAAAGGAAATCAACCAGGAAGGCACTACGATTCTATTGGTGGAACAAAATGCCCGGATGGCGTTGCAATTTGCCCAACGGGGGTATGTGCTGGAAAACGGCCACATGGTGGTGGAGGGACCTTCCGATGAACTGTTGGAAAATCCGGAGGTCAAAAAAGCGTATTTGGGTGGCTGATTTGGATGGAGGGCAGTGTGATTGAAAAAATACCTTTCATACACGCCTCAACTTTTAATCTCGAAAAGATTGCCATCATCATCTGAAATAAATGTAAGCAGTTTATCCTCTTTCGGTACCTGAACGATTTTGACCCGCAAAGTGCGGCACTTTTCGAGAAAAGTTGCAAGATCGTCGACTTCGAGACAAACATGTTCGATTCGCCTGACACTGCTTTTGCTAGGACTATCAAAGAATATCTCAAAATGAAGATATTCATTGCGATAGTTAATGATTTCTAATTCGGAATTAATGTCGAACAGGGCTTTTGAAAGGGCAGGGGGAATTGTTTTCGGCTCCGATTTTTGCAGCCCTAACAGGCCTTTTGTAGAATTTATCCGATTTTTCCTCTGAGCTGCAGGTCAGCGCTAGGTGTCGTAATATCATTGAACCACCCCCCTTTTTTTACCAGATTTGCCTGTCGTTGCGACGAATTCAGGTGTTTAAATGTGTTTTACAGTTCGAAGGCATTCTGTTAGGCAGAACTTCATGTTCTTTGCGCCGTTCGGAAGAAAAAATTTCGTTGAAAATCCAACTAACCATTTTAACGCGCAGCTTAATATCTTTCACGGTAGGAGGTCCACGCAATCTCGTTTTCCCAGATTTTAACCGTCAATGCGTCTAAATTGCTTGGTTTAATTTTAGCGGAGATGGCCTTTAAAAAAATTCTGCAAAAATGCTCGATACTGGGGTTCAGACCTTTGAACTCTGCCAACTCGTTTAAGATTTGATCCTTGAAATATTCGACGAGCTCCTCCAGATTGGTTTCAAGATCCACAATGTCGACGATATATCCATGTCGGTCAAGTTTCGGGGCCTCCAGGATAACCTCCACACGGTAGTGGTGAGAATGTCGGCGATTCTCCGGGCCCCAGTCTCCCCCGATAAGATAATGCGAGGCAATGAAGTCTCTTTGGACTGCGAGGGTATACATATTTGCTCCGCGCTAATAGTTTAATAGAGAAGTTATGATCACAATTACTCTTTTTGCGGCTTGGATTGCGGCTTTTGCAGCTCGGATGTTTCTGCCTCCGTTTCAGGCTCTTTCAGGATATTTGACGAGTCTTTCATAATGCCTTGGGCTTCGCTGTCCTGCAATAGGAAGGCATACTTGCTTGCCGAGGAAATTGCCGGATGTTTCGTTTCTTTCTCTTCGGTTTTACCGAATATGGAAAGGCTGTGTTCCAGCGAGCCTTTGAGCTGAATGTTGATCAGGGGGGTAGTAAAATCTTCTTTGCCACGGTCTTCGATGAATGCTTCGCAGCTCAGGTCGGAAAGCTTGTTGAGAAGTTGGTCCACCGCAGCTTCATCGACGATGCGGCCATCCGGAGTTTGCCATACGGTCTCTTGGGCCACAGGCGAAACGCTTTCTTTTTTGTCGGCTGTTGGGGGTTCTTCTTTTTCGGGCAGCTGGGTCCGGTTTAACATAAAAGAATGCTTCTCATTCGTGATCTGTATCTGCTGAATGTCCGAGGGGGTGTAAGTCAATATGGTCTTATCCCTGAGATCGTCCACAGTGGTATCGAAAGTGCTTCTGAAATTTCCCCGGGCATGATAGACCCTGTCGTCGCCGGCCGGTTTTACGAAGGTGTGGCGAAAGGATGAGGCCGTCTTGCCCACATCAATGTCCCGCCTCAAACTGTCTCCCTGCCAGGCTTTAACGTTTATCTTTGTTTCTGCGGCAAGATCATAGAGGTTATAATTTTTGGACTCCGAAACCAGCGCCGTCAAGGTGAGTTTCTCGATGGTGTCCAACATATTTTTAACCTTGTCGGCATCGGCCGGATAATCCTTGGGCTCGATGTGCCAGCTGTTATCTTTTTTGTTGAGATCGATGGTGGTTTTGCCACTGGTGATCTCGAGCCTGGTGATTTCTTTTTGAGAAACTTGCGGCATTTCCGGCAGTTCGTAAAGGGTTCGATCGCCGCGGCGCATGACCAGATACACCGACAAGGCAATGATAATAGTAGCCAGTATGATATATTCTTTTTTAATCTTCATCTTCTATTTTTCCCTAATAACCCGTGACTCGATACTCGATAATGAAATCTCAATGCATGATAAATATAAACGCCAGCATGCCGCCAACTCTCTGCCCTATGCGCTATGCCCATTCACCCGCCACCCGATGGCAGAAAACAGAGGACAGATTACAGAATACAGAGGACAGATGCCGGAAATCAGATTGCATAGATAGTTCATCCCCGCTACCCCGTATCTAAAAAATTCAATGAACTTCAAGTCCTCTCATTCTGCGCATAAAATCTAATCAATCCAAAATCCAAAATCTGGAATCCGCAATCGAAAATCCCGTAACGCGCAACTGGGAACCAACATCACCTTGCCCTATTTCTGGAACATCATCTGGATATGCTTTTTTCGGGAGTGTCGCCGAAACCAAACTCCCAACCCGAAAATAACGACCAGTATCGGAAGACCGGCGATATTAAACGCTTTTACGAAAGTTTTAGTGCCGGCCCGCGTATCCTCCAGCGGATTGAAACGCTGTTCTTTGCCACGCATGACCGCAATGTCCTCCCGACCGTTAAGATAGTCGATAACATTCATGATAAACGTGGCATTGGAGCTCTGGCCCTCGGCGTCCAGCACATTATTTTTGAGCATATCGGCGGAGGCCATTACAAAGATTTTGCCGGGTTTGCCTTTGGATAGAAACTGTCCGCTGCGTTCAATCTTGGACAAATCGATTTCGGATGGTTTTTCGACGGTTTTTTCTTCAGATTCTTTGGCGTCATTTTCAGCCTGTTTTTCATCAACTTCTTTTTCCGGCAGTGGTTTACCGGCAAAATAACTGGGAAATTCTCCTTCGATGAGATACGCCAGGGGGTAGCTCTGCATTTCGTCTACTGAAGGCGGCGGCTTGATGAACATGGGATTTAAGTTGATGCGGCCGCGCATTTGCCAGGACTTTTCCGATGAAGAAATCAGTTTATATGGCGTCAGGGAGTTATTTTTAATATTCTCGATATTCAACTCCAGCGGTGAGATTTTCAGTGCCACCAACACTTTGATATTTTTCATAAAATCCAGATCTTTATTGATGGAGCGGTTTTTGATCAGGGGTGCATAGTATATCGGCTGGTCTCCGCCGCCAAACTGAGCCGGCATTTGCTGGCGAAAGCAGTTTTCATCCAGAACGAAGGATTGTTGTATGCGGATACCATAATGGGCCAGCAATTTCTCAAGCCCGGTATCCAGGGGAATAAAGACGGGGGCTTGGCCGGGGCTCATACCTTGCTGTCCGCCGGGCATGACCTCGTTGAAGCGATCGAGGACCAGAGCCAGGCTCTTGCCTTGCATGAGAAACTGATCGATTTGATACAGTTCGTAGTCGGAAAATTTCTCTGTAGGACGTACGATGACCATGCTGTTCAGGCTTTCAGGTATGGTCTGGTCCTTAAGATTTATGTTTTTAAAGGTGTAGGTTTGCGAAACCATGGTACGGAAATTTGCGGCGGAATCCTGGCCCTGTGGTTGCATGGGACTAGTAGGCGAGGCCCCTGTAAGACTCAGCGTCCCGTGATCGGCAAGGTACCCGATATCTTGATTGATATCGATGAGTCGCTCTATGTTGTCGTTGATGGTTTCTTCCATTCCCGCCATGTCACTGAGTTGGTACTGGGTCCCGATAATCGGCAGCCGGATGACCTGCAACAAAGGTACGGTCAAAAACTTGTCGCCGTATTCCATGACCAGGCCGATGGCGCCCTTTCCGGGAGGAACCTCTCCTTTGGAAAGGGCAGGCCATGACAGGTTCATGATGTTGTATTTTTGTAAGACCGTCTGCAAGGCTGCATCCTGGGTGGGATTTAGAAATTCATATTCCAATTTACCATAATTTTTTTGATTCAATTTCTTGACAACGGCTTTCATCTCATCAGGAATTCTGGAAAGATTGCGGATGCCCATATAAGGACCAACCGATTCAAGCGAAGAAGACAAAAACAGCTTGATGCCGATCTTGTCGGGCAGGCTGAGCAGGGCGCTGATCTTGTTGTTCATCTTCTGGATAGCAGTGGTAAGTTTATATTCCAGACCCTCGGTGGAGGTAATCGTCGGAATCCGCTCGATCAAATCGCCGTGAATTAGGACCAGGCCCATATAGGCCTTTTGAAATTTGACCTCATCTTTTTCAATGGCCTGAATCTGGATGGGATGAATACCATAGTTGCTTGCCAGTTTTTGGTTTTCCTTGGTTTCGTCCGTAACTTCCCCTTCTTCCGGGTTGACATCAAAAAAGCGGTAATTGAAAAATTTGTCGGCATGGATGGCATATTCCGCCAAAAGGTCGTGTAGGTAGCGCTCAGTGTTATTATGCGGAGAGGGGAGGTCTTTGGTAAAAAATACATTGATGGTCAGAGGTTCGGATAAAGTCTCCACGACCTTTTTGCTGGCAGCCGAAATCGAGTAAATTTTATTTTTAGTCAGATCCATTCTGAAAAACAGCGTAATGCCGGCCACGTTTACCAACACGATAATAACCAGGTAAATGATGAATTTTAGATATTTGCCCGATTTTTTCTTAATTGCCATGGTATATTTCCTTATAGGAGTATTTCTCGAGAAGGTTGGTTTGAAAAATTTTTTTAGTACATCCCGGGCAAAAACAATTTAGCGCTTATGGGGCTGCACCCTGCTTAATGTTTCTCCCGTAATGCAAGATGGGCCGCGTACAGACCGAGAAAACAGACGCTCAAAAAATAAAAAACATCCCTTGAATCAATGATTCCTTTTGAAATGTTTTGAAAGTGATAATCCGCACCCAGATATGCCAAAATCCCCAGCAGGGACCGGGGCAGAAAAAAAAGCATTTTATCGATCAGCGTCAGGATAAAACAGATCGCCATGGCCGTGATAAATGCAATGATCTGGTTGCGAGTCAAGGCGGAGGCAAACAGTCCTATTGCGGAAAAGGCGGCCCCTAAAAGTACGGCGCCGATATAACCGCCCACTACCGGTCCCCAATCAAGCTGGCCCAGCGCCGCCACCGTAATGGGATAGGTGAAGGTCGGCAGCAGCATGGCGGCAACAAATGCAACTGCTGCAAAGAATTTGCCCAAAATGACATCGTTGAAAGTCACCGGCATTGTCAGCAGGATTTCATAGGAGCCGATGTTCAGTTCTTCGGACACCAGGCGCATGGTGATGGCCGGAATGACAAATGAAAAAATCACCGGTAGCAGCGAGAAAAAGTTTCTTAAACTGGCCTGGTCGAAAAGAAAAAACGTAGCAAAAAAGAACCAGCCGGTTACCAGCAGAAAAATCGCAATGACGATATAGGCGATGGGAGAAACAAAATAGGATCTGAATTCTTTTTGAAAAATATGAATGGCCTGACGCATTATGCACTCTCCCTGGTAAGCTCACGAAAAATAGTTTCAAGGGTTTGGGTT
>CALZJV010000172.1 GCA_945787595.1 uncultured Desulfobacterales bacterium
ATTGGCATTAACTTAGGTGACGTCATTCAGGAAGAAGGTCGTATATACGGTGACGGTGTAAATATCGCAGCCAGACTTGAAGGATTGGCTGAGCCAGGTGGCATCTGTATTTCCAAGACAGCCTTCGACCATATCGAAAGTAAACTACCGTATGGATATGAGTCCCTGGGCGACCACACCGTCAAGAACATCTCTGAGCCGGTGCGGCTGTATCGGGTGCAAATGGATCCGGAGGCACCGGCGGATATCACCGCGGAAGAAAGCGCGGCCGTTCCGATGCCTGAAAAGCCTTCCATTGCCGTGCTGCCTTTTGTCAACATGAGCGCTGATCCCGGTCAGGAGTACTTCAGCGACGGGATAACGGAGCAAATCGCCGTCAAAATCTATGGAGCTGGCCATTCGTCTGACAAAAAAAACCCTTGCCCTGAATGACGCCATGGATTTCGCATACGCCTTGCTGGGCTATATCTACCTTCATCGTCGGCAATATGAGAAAGCCATCACGGCAGGCGAGCGGGCCATCGCCCTCAATCCCAATGGGGCGGATGCCCATGCGTGGTTGGGACATATTCTTTGTGTTGCGGGAAGGCCGGCGGAAGGCCTTGCGCTGTTAAAGAAAGCCATCCGTCTCAGCCCGATTCCGCCAAACTGGTATTTAAACTACATGGCCATGGCCTATCGTATGATGGAGCGCTATGATGAGTCGCTTGAAGTCAGCAAGCAAGCGCTTCATCTCAATCCCGATGATTTGTATGCTCACCTGTCTTTGGCCGTAACTTACGGGTTGTTAGACCGCGAGGCGGAGGCTCGCGAGGCCGCTGCAGAAGTCCTCAGAATAGATCCCGATTTTTCGATCGAATATTTTGCAAAGACATCCCCAATCAAGGATCCGGCCGACAGAAAGCGCTTGATTAGCGCTTTGCGCAAGGCAGGGCTCATGTGATTTGAAAATATTTTGACCCATTTAAACGCCTAAAAAAAGGGGGAAACAATGGCGCACAATACTTTCAAGATAAAGTCAATCTTGGCCGTATTCGTTTTATGCTTTTTATGCGCGGGTCAACCCATCGGAGCGGCATCCCCGCCGGCATCCGATACGACGGCCAAGCCGGTGACTCCAGAAAAAGATGATTCAAAGGGAGCCGGCGACCAGCTGGCCGTTCAATTCAGCGAAGAAGAAATTCAAGCCATCGCGGAGGCTTTACCCGACGGTGAAGCCAGGCAGATGTTCAACCAAAAGGTCGCCAAAGGTGAGGGGCTGAATGACGCTGCCTTTGATGAAGAATCCGTCAGATCGGGAGAGGAATTTGCCGTGCTTTTATTAGATGGCGAAAAAGCATTTTCCCGTGCGCAGGAGCGGCTGGTTTCGTTTTTCACCCAACCCACATCCACCATCGATACGCGTGAATGGGCAGCGGCATTTAATAATTTAAATTTGGGCAGAGGTTTCGGACACCTGGTTCTGACCCTTTTTATCGCAGCTTTGTTTATCTTCCTCGGGCTGGCCGTCGAGTTACTGGTGCGACGATCAACCGAGAACCTGCGGCGTCAGATCCTGGACACGGCTCCGTTGGGACGTTTGCACTTTCTGGGACGCGTGCTTTCACGCCTCCTGTTGAATATGCTGGGCATGGGTACGTATATTTTGACCACCTTTGTGCTGTGGGCCATATTTTACCATGATGGCGATCCCGGGTTTGCCCTCATTTCCGGCGTACTCCTTCCAAGCTATTACATCAGGTTTTTTAACCTGGCCGCCAACCTTGTCTTATCCCCCGCGGCCCCGGGGTTGAGACTATTCCCCCTGCCGGACGAAGATGCCAAATTCCTTTTCCGCTGGACCATTGCCATCGTTGTAACGTCGATCGTCATCGCCGATATTGCCTATCTTTTGCAGGGACACGCACTGTATGGACACGCACAGGGAGCCGGACTCAGCGAGGAGAGCTTTCTTTTCTTATACAGTTTGTCGGGGCTTAGCGTTTCCGTATTGATGGTGGCGGTGATCTGGCAAAGCCGGCACAGAGTTGCCCGGGCCATCTGGTCGGAAGACCCCACCGGCAAAAAGGCCAAATCTTCTATGCGCGCAAAATTTGCCAGAAGCTGGCACTGGTTTGCCATATTATATGTGATCGGCATGGGTGTCTTCTGGTTCATCAGAGGGCTGGCTGAGGGGCAAATCGCGTTCCTGTCGACCATCGTCAGCGTTTTCCTGATACCCCTCCTGATCGGTATTAGCAGCTGGGCCGAACGCTTGCTGGACATTGCAGCCGGTGTAACCCCGTCAGAATTTATCTCGCCGGCGGCTGACATTTCAGAAAGTCTGGCTGATTCCGGGGCACCACCATCAGAGGCAGACGACGATCTGATGGCAGATCGAAAATCCTATCTGCAACAACATTTGCATCTGATAAAAATTATTCTGCGCGTTCTTCTGGTGGCCTTGCTGTTTTTTGTGATTCTACGATTGTGGGGCATCGACCTGCCGGTGGGCAGGCTTTTTACGTCCACCGCCCTGAACATCATAGGATTGCTGCTGCTGGGGATCGTTGTGTGGCAATTTACCAAAGCCCGCATTGACCGGAAAATCAGGGAGGAGATGCCGGATGACGATGAAGAAATGGAAGAAGGCGGCCGCGGCGGTTCCCGCATCGGTACTCTGCTGGTGCTCCTGCGAAAATTTGTTTTCTCGGTTCTGTTTGTGATCGTCAGCCTGATCATGCTTTCGTCCATAGGATTGGATATCGGTCCCCTGATCGCCGGTGCCGGGGTCATCGGCCTGGCCATCGGTTTCGGCTCCCAGACTCTGGTCAGAGATATACTTTCAGGCGTATTTTTCCTGATAGACGACGCGTTCCGGGTCGGTGACTATGTCGAGACCGGTGGCATCAAGGGCATGGTGGAGCATATCTCATTGCGCTCGGTCAAGCTGCGTCATCCCCGGGGGATGGTGTTTACGATTCCGTTTGGGGATATGGGCGCGGTCCAGAATTTCAGTCGCGACTACATCATTACCAAACTGGATGTGCGCGTGCGCTATGATGCGGATGTCGAAAAAATCAGAAAAATAGTTAAACGCATCGGCAAGGAACTGCAACAACATGAAGAAATCGGTCCGGTGCTTCTCAGCCCGATCAAGTCCCAGGGCGTCAGAGAGATGGATGATTCGGCCATGATTTTGCGGGTGAAATTCAAGACCCCGCCGGGAGAACAATTTGTTGTGCGCCGCGAGGTGTACAGGATGATCCAGGAGCGCTTTAGAGAACACGGTATCGAATTTGCCCATCGCAACGTCACGGTTTATCTCCCACCGGAAGTCACCGGAGCGGCGACTGCTGAGGATCAGGAGGACGGCGCTGCATCGGGTGGCGCACCAAATAAAACCCTGCTTGAAGCCAGCGCAGCTGCCGCCCTGGCGGTGGAGGATGAGAAGAAGCCAAAAAAATAAGCAAGTATTACGCCGCTAAAACAAATTAGCCAAATCATTTCGTCATTCCGTAGCGAAATATTGCAAGAAATTAAAATAAGCAAATCTGTTGATATCCAACTATTCGCAGGTGAGCCTAAACTGCAGATATAATCTTAGATATCTGCAAAAAATCGGACCTATCAAAAGTAGTGATACTGTAAACGTATCTGGATTTTGGGGGAATTCTTAATAATTGTGATAGTATATTGTCAATCGCAGTCGTAACCTTTATCGAATTTTGTCAACTCAAGTATAGGTCAGGGCAATTTAGTCCATACAAGAGTCAAGAATTTTGAATTTAACATTTTTATTCGGATACTATATTAAAATCGTTTGTGAATCAACTTCTCGATCTTCTATAAAAGCTTTCAGCGACGACTCTGGAATCCGTAGAGACCTACTCCCTATTTTGACGGCTTTAAGATGGCCATCGTTTATTAAATTATACACATGCTGCGCTGAACAATTAAGCTTTTCCGCTGCTTTGCTGACATAAATGAGTCGCTCACGATTCTTATTTTCCGCCATATACGTTACTCCTTTAATTATGATAAAAATTCCGACTTAGCCACCTGGTTTCCTGAAGGTTTTGGATCTTTCGGAGCATCCTGTGCTTTTAAATAACCCGCCAGCATTCTTAAACTTGGATGCCAGGAGTTATCCGCACAGGCCGCCGCCATAACTTCACAGTCAAGATAATGGTTGTTACTGCGGATTTTTTTCCATTCCATTTTTTTATTTCTACCTTTGCGTAATTCTTCAGCTAAAAATTGTGTGGTATAGTCGACGCCGGTCTTGGAATGCAGATAGAAACGCTGAGTTTCAGCCGGTACAACATTGCCGTTATCGTCTGTGTGCCTTTCCCGCCTGGTTAATCTCCAGTGCAATAGTTTTTTTAGGTCCATAGTATCCAATGTTCGCAGTTCCAGGCCACCTGGAATCGGTTTGTTGCTTCTTGGCAGTTTGTCTATGGCTTTTGGCGGATTTACCCGTGTAAATTGAGCCCGTGATGCACCCTTTACCGCGTGAATAACTCCCTGGCCGTGTTCCCGGATGAACATATATATTTCCTCTGTTCGCGTCCATTGACCATCATCTGTTAGTCCACCGCCAGTGTCCATTCCTGCTCGCCAAATTTGCAATTTTTCTTCTGAATTTTCACGCTGAAAATAGGTTCCAAAAGCAAGAGCCCTGACATCATCAAAAGTTGACAGGTATCCATATTGTACTAAATGATTGTTAAGCTCTCCATCCCACGCTCGCACAATAAACCAAAATCCGGTTTTTTGGACATCGATGCCGGCCGTTAGTGCCACTGCCCAGCACGGCACGATGCCCGGAGGAATATTATTTTTATGCTTTAAAAGATCGGTCTCTGACTTCTTCTCAACAATCTCTTTGTAGGATAACCGCAGAACTTATGCGTTATCTCAATCGTCCCCTTTTCAGAAAAATCGAGGATCTGAGAAATGGCCTATATGTAAAACCTCAAAGACATGTCGATGGCGAAGAGGTTATAAGATGGGTACAAAGGCGATTATCTGAAGGCTCAAATCTGGTTAGTCCGATGGTTGGCCTTCTTGATAGACTTACTAAAAGTTGGGGGCTTACTGGTAAACCAGGAAATGTAGAAGAAATTTTTCACATAACTTGCCTGATTCGAGATCATTTGGAACAAATTGTCCAGTATGAAGAGCAGATATATTTTGTCAATGTTCCCGAAGAGTATGAAAAACTTATTGATTTGCTCAAGAATCTCATAGGGACCCAAGCCGCAAAACCTTCAGAAATTCCAGATTTCCTTGATCAAGCTGTTTCTTTAATTGGTACAAACCATGGGGGTACAATTGAAGATCCTCGTGTAATAGAAGAAACTATTACTTTTGACGTGCCTAAAGAATGGACTAAGCAAATGAGTCATGAGATCAGACGAGCAAAAAGGCACCAATTACATCAATCAGGAAAAACAGCAAAAGGCGGGTGGTTGCTCTTCTTTATTATAGCGTTTATAATTTGGCTACTCATAAAGATTTTTTGAATAAATTGAAATTGAAACACTACATGAAATGTTTACGCCTGACACCTCTAAAAAATGTGTGACAACCCGAACTTATCTTTACAAATTTCGATAATCGTAGAATTAACCCTATCGTTGAAAAAGGCGGCGGGCTTCAGAGTCCCCGGAAGCGGGATTTCCACTTCGCTTCAACAAGGCGTCGAGGGTGAAGCCGTAATACTTCTACTGCGAACCCTTGACAACGCAGGATCTGGAGTCCTCCGCCTTTCCCGACTTGTCAGAGAGTAGCGCAGCGAAGACCGAAGGGTAGAAAATATGCCAAAATCGATACGATCCTTTGGATACAACCTGTAGTGATATTCAACGAACATCGCGTTGACATAAATATTTGTTGACATGCCAGATAGCTTTAGTCATTTTGGCATGTTTTCTATGCAACCATAGGGTTTACTCTGCGCCATACTATGAGCATCTAACCATTCTTCACTTCTACGAGTTTTTCTATTTCAAATCATCCGCCTGTTCCATTATATCCATCACCAACCTCAAGTACCTTGTGGACATTTGAATCAGGAATTATGCTATCGACTGACACCTTAGTATGGCCAAGGATTACACTACCCTTATTAATGGTATCAATCGAAGTGATATGACCACTTGATATCACCGCAACAGAATACAAGCTTTCGGAGACCTCGAAATACAGCATATACCTTACCACCGCCAAACCATTCTGAAGGATGCTACCATTGGTAACAACTACCGGCTTGCCGTAAAGCTTTTCCAACAGGTAAAGGGCATCAAGCAGTTCTTTCTGACCTTTGCTCCTGTCATTAACTTTGATGAGGACGCCACTCGTAGAAGTTTCCATGGCTGATTCTTCTTTTGCCAATTTCTCGTTAACTGGCACCGTCATTTTCGAGGTTGCACCACAAGAAACAATCAACATACATGACAAAATTAAGCTTATCATTCTTCCAATCTTTTTCATATGTCACCTTCCTTTCTCTTTGTCTTTGTATATAGCAAGAACCATGCAAATACATTATTCTTATGAGTAGATAATAAGACATTGCCGCTTTTACAGGCACTTACCCGAAATGAGTGAAAAGCTTTTAAGTAATTTTATAGAATTATTTATCTGGATTTCTGTACTTTATTTCACAATTTGGAGAGTTTTATCTACTGTCCGTTCAATTTATTACCTGAATCTTGCATAAAAATTAATGAGAAGTTTGAATAAAATTTAATAACAACAGGTTGTGATAATTTGGGAAGTAAATAAAAATACTTAATAGGTAAAAAGGATGGCGGTCGATTATATCTCATTAATTTTCACCCTTAAACTACGACTTCACCCTTAGACGCCTTGCCTATGAAAGCCTCCGACTCGTGCAAAATCCAGGTATTACGTCTAACTGATGATAGATATCGAAAAATTGACCTGTCTGGGCGACGGTGCAAAACAACGGATAGTAGCTGCGAGCGCCTTTCTTACTTTTATTGAAACCAACGGCGGTACCTTCGGCATGTCCCTTGGTGGATTGAACTGATCCATCGAAATCCAGGGTCAAACGTGGCAGCTGTACGCGCTGAAGGCCCTCGACTACAATTGATCGGGACAGGTGGCGAACATTTTCAACACCATCATGTTCCATTTGAGAAAGGGATCTTTAGATCATAGAGACATCGGGCAGCCTGCGCAATCCCATCAATCGCAGTACAATTGGGTCATCACGGTAATAATCGAGTTCTCGAAGACGTCGGAAGCCGATGAGTTGATGAACAATGATCAGCATAACAATAAGATGTCGGCCGAATATAGGCGAGTTTTTCAAATGCGCGAAACATTTTTTCAGTCGTTTTTTCAGAGTGATTTGTTTGAATAGAAGCCGAAAAATCAACAAACCGGAAAAAGATGTAAGTTGTTGGTCCTCGAATCGAATCATTGGAATTTTATGGAATTTTGCCTGAATTTGTGCTTTACTGGACTTCACTTGCGGTGGCCTCCTGGATTGGGTTGATTATTTGGTAGATAATCTCTTTATACCCATATTCCATGGGTCTCCGCAAATATTTTACTTCTCTTTTTCTTACTATTTTATGCAACTACAGGGTTAATGATCATGGCAAGCTAACCCAAGTGAAGCAAATACCTACCAATATATAAATATGGGATTGCATATTTATGAGATTTTTGGAAAAATATGGTTTTAAACCGGTTAAAATAGTAGTTCAGAAAATAGCATAGACACAGAATTAGGGGGAAAAGGGTCAAGGGGGAAAAGAAGGGGGAAAAGGGTCAGATCTTTGATTTTGACAAAATAATTTCAAGCCCCCATCTCCACGGGGCCGGTCATCCCTCTCCCCCCTCCGCGTCATTCCGGTCGCTTCTCGTCCGCCGGCCTCACTTTCGGCGGCTGAGGCTCCCTCCATGCCGCTCCGGGCCTAGCCTAGTTGAAAAGCTTGTGCCAAGGGTCCAAGGGCTCAAGCAGGACGTCGATGCGCTCCTCGTATGCCCGACATCCCCGAGAAAAGGTCGAACATGGCCCCGCGATTCTTGGGCCACAGGGATTCAGACATGGATTCACCGCCCGGCCTTCCCCGCCGTAACCTGCAGGATTTCGGACTATGCTCTGAGAAATACGACCTGACAAGTCGCTCAAGGCGCAACGAACATTGAGAGGTTTTTCTCTTAACTTTTTGCTGAGCCCCGATAAAGCCTGACGGGGTGTAAAAACGGCCAGAATGCTGACCGAAGAAGATTCTTTTAGCAGTGTGTAGATTGCACTTTAAAATCTGCCATGAAATCGGATCATGAAATTTCATGTTCGATGGGCAAACTTAAAACACCCGGCCATTGTATATTTCCCCTGTCCAATCCACACAAAGGTCCTAGTGTAGATATCGTGCCCTATGTTGCGAGTAGGTCTATCCTATTGAAAATATTAGATTTTTGAGGAAGGCTTTGGGGAATATGAATCTTCATTTATTTCAATGGTTTAGAGGATAAGTTACATTATTGTAATAAATCTTGCGACATATTTATGATCGTGGGGTTCCACCTCCTCTGTTTCGCTCCAGGTCTCCTTTTGGCCGGTAATGCCAAATTTAAGTCCGTTTTTTTTCCACTTGAACACCGATTTCTTTTTGAGACTCCGGGAGCATGTATATCACCTTTGCTTTTCTCTTGTGACGCTCTCTGTAAAGCTTTCTGATAGAAGTATAAGCTAATTTACTTCTTCTTCAGGTTGAAGTATAAATAAGGTATAAGAAAAATCATTAAAAGTCAAGCAATTAAAAGGATCTAGAAGAATTATATATACTTTTTTATTTTCTTTTTAGAATTATATGAGAAGAATAAAATAAAGTGATCTAAATACTAAAGACATATCTAAACTGGGCACATATCGTGCCTAAGTCAAATCCGACCAACAATTTGAATTCATGGTAGATTGGGTCTGCCAACCTAAAATATTTCGGCTCCATTATTGTTTACTTTAGATAGGTTAGGTTTGCAGCTTCAATGCCTTCCTTGATGCGTTAACTTGGCGGTTTACCCACTACTGGTTACGCCCGGCCATAACCCCGCCGTCCACATTCCAAATCGCACCGGTTACCCAACTTGCATTCTCCGAGAGCAGGAACACGACCACCGATGCCACATCACTAGGTTTTCCGATCCGGCCAATTGGATGAAAATCGTTGAAGGCTTGTAGGGCCTCGTGAACCTCGTCGGGTTTGATGAAGGCGCCATAGATTGGAGTCTCCACCACGGCGGGAGCCACTGCGTTGACACGTATGCCATATTCCGCCAGTTCCATCGCCAGATGCTGAGTCAAGGAGTGCAGGCCGGCCTTGGCCATCGAGTAGGCCGACGAGGGTGTGGCTTTAATTGCCTGATGGGCCCACATGGAGCCTACGTTAACCACTGCCCCTCCGCCGTTCGCTGCCATGTTCTTAGCCACCTGCTGGGTCACAAAAAAAGTGGCCTTGTTAAAATCCATGTAGGCATCATAGTCCTCGCGCGTGTGCTCCAAAAAGGCCTTGGGGGAGAAAACGCCCGCTGCGTTGACAAGACATTTCAGATCCTTCATCTCATCGCCGATGTAACGAATCATCGGATAAGGCCTGCAATGAGATCACCATCTTCTTCCAGAGCAAAGTGGCCCGTATCAAGTAAATGAAAATCGATATTTTTAAGATCACGTTTATACGGGGTAGCTCCTTCGGAGGGGAAGATATAATCGTTTTTTCCCCATACAATCAATGTCGGTGGTTGATACTCCCGGAAATAGGCTTGCCAATTAGGGTAAAGCGCTGGATTCGAGCCATAATCATAAAACAGCTGCAGCTGGATATCCCTATTGCCGGGACGCTCCAGCAGAAACTGGTCGTGGATCCAATTATCAGGTGCGATTTTTTCGGGATTGCGGACTCCATTGGTGTACTGCCATTTTGTGGCTTCAATGGTGAGCAAGCTATTTCTCAAAGCAACTGCGTTTTCCGTCGTCTTTTCTTTCCAATATGCTTTAATGGGCTTCCAGAATTCTCGCAGGCCTTCTTCGTAGGCATTTCCATTCTGAACAATGAGAGTCTGAATTTTCTCGGGGTGTTTAACCGCTATGCGGTACCCGACCGGTGCGCCGTAATCCATAACGTACATACTATAGTTTTTAAGGCCGATCTTTTGGATGAATGCATCAATAATTTCAGCGATGTTGTCAAAGGTGTAGTCAAAATCGTCCACCTTAGGCATGGAGCTATTGCCGAAACCCGGAAAATCCGGCGCTACCAGGTGAAACTTGTCGGACAGCGCCGGAATCAAGTTTCGAAACATGTGAGACGACCAGGTGAAACTTGTCGGACAGCGCCGGAATCAAGTTTCGAAACATGTGAGACGAAGTAGGGAACCCATGAAGCAGAAGAATTGAAAAAGCATTTTTTGAACCTGCCTCAAGATAAAAAATGTCGAGGCCGTTAACCTCAACGGTCTTGTGTAATATATTAAAACCTCTAAAGGATGGTTTTATAATCATGACATCACCTCCTGTATTTGTATAGAAATTTAGTTAGATAGCTTCTTGTTGATAAAGGACTAAAATTGGCAGTTAATTTATGACACACTAAAAAGATCCGATTCTTAATCGGCCTGCTTGATAGCCTCTACCGCCTCCTCGGTCGTCCAGACAATGTTTGCCATAAAGCCAAAGTTCGTCACTGCGCTTGCATAACCGTGGAGTGTGGCGGAAGCTTTTAAGGGCTTATTTTGAAAACGTGCAAGACTGGACTAATTTTCAGTTTGACATATATCATTCGTGCAAACGACCTTTAAGGTTTTACCTGTGATACGCCGCATAAAAAGCAAAGTGACACCGATTCCGAAAAGCAGGGCAACGAATGCCGGTATCGCATGAGGCGATAAGCCAGGAAGACTTTTAAGCATCAGGGTGTCATTGCCCCCGGGAATCAGCACTGCTCCCGCACCCATCAATGTCCCGCCGATAAGGTGGCGGGGCCAGGTTTGTATACGGCGCCATCGCAGTCTTAAGCTGCCCCGCTGCTAATTATAGTCCTTGCAAAAACCATTAGCTTGCCATATGTATTCCACAGTCATAATGTAAGTGAACTATGGCAAGCAGTGCTCTCCCTAATTCTTTAAGGACTACACCCATGAACATAGCCCCTGAATTAACCCCAATAAACAGATATGAATTAGACCAGATGGCAGACGGATTTGTGGCTTTTGTTGAAAGCTATCCATCGTTTAATCGAACTAAGCTATTAGATGAATGGCGGGAGGCGGAATACAGCCGACTTGATGCTAACGGACAAATCTACCTCGACTATACTGGCGGCGGACTGTACAGCGAATCGCAACTGGGTGAGCATATGCAACTGCTACGTACCAGCGTACTCGGCAATCCCCACAGGGAACGCGCAAACATGTCCTGCGTTACTTCAATGTATCACCGGATGAGTACATTGCTATCTTCACGCCAAATGCTAGTGGTGCATTGAAGCTGGTTGGGGAGGCATTTCCGTTTACACCAGCCAGCCATTACATTCTCACCTTCGACAATCACAACTCCGTCAATGGCATCCGTGAATTTGCAAAGGTCAAAGGGGCACAGGTAACTTATGTGTCTCTAACAAAGCCGGATCCTCTGGATCAGGATTCTTTACTCTTTAAATACCCTTTTGGGTTTCAGCGATCAAATGATCAACGACCGCCTTCAGATCACCTTCAGTCTCATCGTGGACGCGCAGCTGGCGGTCGGCGCTGGTGCCTTCGGTCAATATGGATTGGATGGGTTCTATGTAGGCTGCCGTACCCAGTTCATCGATTTCTTCAGCCACAAGATCGAGTAATTCTCCAACCAGCTGGCGTGTATGCAATTCGATTGATTTGCCGAAATCGATCAACTTGCCGTCCAAACCATATCGTGCCGCACGCCAGCGATTTTCTTCGATCAATTCACGCCGGTAAACCCGAAAGGTGATGTTTTTGCGGCGCAGTTTCCAGAGCCAGAGCACAATGGCCTGAAAAAGCGCAGCGATGGCAACGGCCTCGTCTAAACGTGTGCAAATGTCGCAGATTCGAAACTCAAGGGTGGGGTATTGATGATGGGGACGCACATCCCACCAGATCTTACTGGCATCGGGGATAGAGCCGGTATTGATCAGCGTTCTGATCAGGGCGTCGTAGTCGGCCGGCGTGCGGTAAACATCCGAAATGCCCGAGCGCGGAAAATCTTCGAAGATGTTGGCCCGGTAGCTCTTCAGTCCGGTCCGGCGTCCCATCCAGAAAGGGCTGCTGGTGCTGAGCGCCAGTATATGCGGCAGCATATAGCGCGCCACATTCATGGCATCGATGGCAAAGGTGCGGTCTTCCACCCCGACGTGCACGTGCATGCCGAAAATGAGCAGCCGCTGGGCCAGCAGCTGCATTTCCTCCAGCACACCCAGATATCTTTCGTAGGGCGTCACTGGTTGATCCATCCATTTACTGAACGGATGGGTGGATGCCGCTACGATCTCTACGCCTTTGCTTTGGGCCAGACGACAGATGAAGCGGCGTTGCTTGATAAGCGCTTCCTTGACCTGCCCGATATTGCTGCAGACGGGCGTACCCAGTTCCACCATTGCCTGGTGGAGTTCGGGCTTAAGTTCGTACTCCATCATGACCAGTTTGCCGTTTTCAATAAACTCGGTAATATACGAGCGTAGTTCACGGGTTTCCGGATCGACGATCTGATATTCTTCCTCAATACCGATGGACAGAGAGGGACGTGGCGTCATGGGATGTCCTCCGTGTTCCGGACCAGGAACTTTACCACCGCGCTGCAATCCTGGTCCGCTTCCTGCCAGACCTGCAGCTGTTGATCGGCACTCGCACCGCGTTCCAGTATGGTGTGGATGTGGCCCAGTTCGTCTTGGTTATTAAGCTTGCGCGCCAGCGGTGCAACCAGATCCAGCAGTTCTCGAATAAGATCGCGGGTGGGTACCTCTTTCTCGATGCCAAAATCAATCAGGTTGCCTTCCAGGCCGTAGCGTACCGCGCGCCACTTGTTTTCTTCGATCAGGGGGCGTTCATAGTTTCGGAACGACATGTTGTTCAGACGCAAGTCCACCATCCAAGCCACCGTGGCCTGGAGAAGGGCGGTGATGGCCAGAGCGTCATTATAGCTGGGCACCATGTCGCAGATTCGCACATACAGGGTCGGGTAGCGATGGTGGGGCAGAATGTCGTACCAGATACGGCTGACGTCCGAGATGCTGTTGGTGCGTACCAGAGTGTCGACGTAGTCGTGGTATTCCTGGTATCCCTGGAACCGGCCCGGAATGCCGGTGCGCGGCAAGGCGTCCAATAGCACATTGCGATAACTTTTCAATCCCGTCTTGCGCCCGGCCCAGAAAGGCGAACTGGTGGACAGCGACAGAATGTGAGGCAGCATATAGCGCATCGTGTTCATGACATCGATGGCCAGTTCGCGATCTTCGATGCCGATATGAACGTGCATGCCGAATGCCAGCATGCGCCGGGCGATCATTTCGGCATCATTGGCCATGATCCGATAGTGCGCGGCCTGCAGGGAGGCTTTCTCCCAGCGACTGAAGGGATGGGTGCCGGCGGCGGCGACTTTGAGGCCGTAGGTTTCGGCCAGCTCTAACATGGTGCTGCGCATGCGCAGCAGATGATCGCGGGCTGCCTTGATATCGGCGCAAACCGGCGCCCCGCTGCTGAGCATGGTGCTTTGCAGATGCCCGGCAAACTCGAGATCCGGTTCTAGCTCCGGAGCGATAACCTGGGCGCCACCCAATGAATGGGTCACGTAGCCGATCAGCTCCCAGCTTTCCGGATCAATCAACTGGTACTCTTCCTCAATTCCGATGCGAAAGCTTGGATGGTACATGGATGTTCCTTAAACCTAACCCGGACAAGCCGGAATTGAAGGTTGAAGATTGAATATTGGTGGTATTCTATTTATTTTAGCCAGCAAACCGGGCTCATGCCTAATCCGGCGTTGTGTTTGTTTAGGATGCCGAGTTCGCCTTTGACCGCCAGAATGGCCCCCATATTCGAGAACCAGCCCCGCCCGGGGGGGTCATCTTTTAATTTACGGCCCGGATCCCCGCTGGTGTAGTGGCAGCGGCTGAGCGCCAGAATGCATCTTGCCCGCTGCAGTGAGTCGGGGGCCGCCCGGGACCCGGCATGCAAGAGCAGCCGGATTTCAGAGCAGATGCCGGCTGTGGCGTCAGGATCGGCCAACTCCGGGTTGATGTTCGGCATGACCGGTGCAGCCCGCAACAGTTCCTGGGCCATCACGGTCTCTTGGTAGCACATAGTTTCGACCATCGGTAGATCGGGGGCAACCACCACCCCTTTTGAGCTCATTCCGTGCAGGGGCTTGACGGCCAGCTGTCGCAGCACGCCGGGATCTTTGCGGTAGGATGCCAGATCCTCGGCGGTGACCATCCAGGATTTCGGTGCCATCGCTGCCGGGGTTTCGCGGAACAGTTCGGCGATCGAACTCTTGTCGATCAAATAGTAGCCGGCCAGGTGCTTTGACAGATCAGGCCAGAGAGATGGAACCGCGTAAATGTTGCGCAACCGCTCAATGACGTCGGTTTTGTCCTCGGCACGCATGGACTCACAGTAGGCTCTGAGGTCCGGATCGACAATCCGCGAAATGACTTTACCGACGGCGCCGGATTTTTTCCCATCACGGTAATACAGCCGGTCTTTTTCGAAATAAAGATTCCGGGGATCAACCGCCAAGACTTGGTGGCCTGGTTGGCCCTCAGCCAAAAATTCACAGAGCAGCTCAAGGTTGTGCGCGCTGGGTTGGTTTTTAGGGTCAATCTCCAGGAAAACAAGCTTATCACCAGGTGCCTCCAGACCATCAAGGTAGGTGGCCCGTACCTGCTCATCCAACTCAGCGTCAGTTAACGGACGATTGCCGGCGCGCTGCATGGTGAAAACAGCATCCCTGAAAGCACCGGTTCGACGGGCAGACTGGATGCATTCCCGCAGCCAGCCGTAATAAGTATCCACACTTTGTGCTTCCAGGATTTTGGCATAAAGATGGTCCCCGGATTTTTTGAATGCTTCAAAGGGGGTCCCTCTGGGGGTATTGACTCCGTAGACGAGTACATCGAGGGCCAAGTCCGGTTCCCAGGTCAGATAATAATGCCACAGTCTGTCGGCCATCTCGTCGCTGAGCCAACCCGCGGGCATTCGACGCTGCAGGTAATCGGGTCCCTCCAGTGCGAGCTTTTTTCTCACCAGGGCCAGGAGAACCCTCGATGTAGCCAGAAGCAGGTCCATTAGATACGGCGGCATGTGGACCGGCAAGGCCCACGGGAACTTCCCGACACCATAGATGGTTACAAATAATCCCCTGTCCGCCAATTCCCGATAATAGCGTTCGATTAAGGTTTGATCGGATGCAATTCTTGCATTGGTTTGCAGGGCGCGCCGGGTCTGCTCAATCCGTTGGCCCTCATCATAATGTTTTTCAAGAGCATCCAGATCGTCGATGGTCTGGTCTAAATCGGGCAAACCGGTCGCCGTGTCCATATATCACTCGCCACTCACCACAAATCGGGGATTTTGGGAGGTACCGGCAGTTCATACCGATTGCCCCGATCATTGTGGCAGCTGGTTGACGATTTTTCGTTAACCCGGGTTTGAGACACTGCCGTTGACCTGAAATCGGCCGTTTTTCATTATTTGCTCGTCATCCATCCAGATGTCAAATTCACGCCCAACACAGTCAATGTGGGTTGCCGAGTCCCATGTCTGGTGCGTGTGCTCAGGATACGGATGTCCGAAGGCCAGATGAATTCCCGGGAGCTTTTCATCCTGCAAAATGTGACCGATGATGTTTTTTACGGCTATATTGGTACCAATGGCGAATTCACCCACGCGGTCGCTGTTTTCATCGGTAGCGGTATAACGTACAAATTCGTCCAACAAATCCTTGTTGGCGCAGTCCAGGTGTTTGATGCGCGAATTGACAATTTCAATCGTTAAGGGCGTGTCTTGCAGATCACCGTATTTTTCACACAGGTAATCACCCACGACACCATCCACGACGAACACGCCGTTTAGATTGTGAGGAGAAGTAAAAATTTCACCCCCGGGCAGGTTTCCCCATTTGTCCGGCGAGATGATACCGCTTGTTTTGAGCCATTTGAGCATCGGTGACAACTCCGCTTCGATGTCGGTGCCGCCGCTTGATTTGGCTTTGATGAATCTGGATCTACGGGCTTTTTCGACGAGCTTTACGCTGATCTCATCGACTTTGTTGAAATCAGCCCCCATCCCTTCGAGCATAATCTGCTTGTTGATATTCACCATGTGTCCATGACGAATTTTTTTCCGATTCACGATGTTGATCATCTCTCTGCGGCTGGGCAACTCTCCGTTCTGCGTTTTGACGGCCAGTATACTTACCTGGGACTGCCGCAAATCGTCCAATACGACGGGTGGCATGTGAGACGACGGTCGGGTCATCAGGTCTTCGAGCACAAATACATTGTATGGTGATCCGGTCTTTTCAATTTCACTCACCAGCGCAGCGGCGATCTCCAATGTGGCTGTGTCGGTGATCAACGTCAGGCGCTCATCGGGTTGCAGCTTCAGGCAAACGTTGACGGCATTAAAGGCACCCCGACCAAGGTTAGGGTTATAATCAATCTCCCAAGAATAGGGGGTCATGGTATTCCTTTCAAGATTCGGTTTCAATTTTTAGCTTTCCAAGCGGCCATTCATCTTTGACACATGATACCACAAATTCCCCCCAGGTTAAATTGTTTTGACCTTCACGGTGCGCCCTGGCCCTACGGATGGCCATATTGGCGGTCACTTCCACGACCCATTCGAAATTTTCCGGCTGAACCGAGTGGTAATCTGCATCCGGTGCGGGGTTGCAGAAATCGATGGCATAGGGCACGCCTTCGCGAACGGCCAACTCCACGGTGTTAAAATCATACCCCAGGACCCGGTTCAATTTTAAAACCGCTTGTTCCATTTCGTCCATGAGTTTGACCGACTCGGGCGAAGGGGTGGTTAGGTAGCGCAGATGAGCCGGGTTACGGGGTTCGTAGGGCATGATGCGCACGTCTTGGCGGTCGATACAATAACAACGGAAATAATCACTGAACACAATTTCTTCCTGCAGCATCATGACCAAATCACCGGTACGGTTGTATAGGTCATAGAACTCATCGGGATAGCGAACCCGGTAGACATTTTTCCAGCCGCCGCCGGAATAGGGTTTCAGATAAGCCGGAAAGCCGACATAATCGAAGATGGAATCCCAGTCGAGCGGATAGCTCAGATTCCGCATGGAATTTGAATCGGTATTCGGCGGGTGCTGATTAGAGGGCAGCAATACGGATCGGGGCACGGCCACACCGATTTTTTCAGCCAGGCCATTATTGAAAAATTTGTCATCGGCGGTCCACCAAAACGGGTTATTGATTACCGTAGTGCCGCTAAGAGCCGCATTTTTCAAGTACGCCCGGTAGAAAGGGATATCCTGTGAAATCCGATCGATGATGACCGCATATGCATCGGTTTCGGCCTGGATAACCTTATCAATCCGAACCGCTTCGGCGACAATCCCTTCTGGTTTTTTGGCATTGACCCGATCGACAAATGCCTGCGGATATGTATTTTCTTGTCCGAATAGGATACCGATTTTTTTCATACGAACCTTATTCCTGCGTGATTCTCGATAAATAATGCGGGAACATGTCACGCCACCACGGCCAATCGTGACCGGCGCCGTTGCGCACATCCAGCCAGTGGGCAATGCCTTTTGAATTCAGGATATGTGACAGCCGGATATTTTCATCCATACAAAAATCCCATTCGCCGGTTCCGAGTACAATCCCCATTTGCCGGATTTGATCCAGGTACCATGGGTCACTCAGGTTCGGCATGTAATCCAGCGGATTGTGGAAATAGCAATTGTCATCGTAGTAGCCGTCGATAAACTGCTTGATATCGAATGCGCCGCTCATCGAAAACGCATAACCGGCAAGGTCCGGATGACGCAAGGCCAGATTGACCGCGTGATACCCGCCAAAGCTGCAGCCGGCGGTGGCCACGCGAGACTGGCCGGATTCCTGGCGCGCCATGGCAACGACGTCGTGAATGATGACATTTTCATAGCCGTTGTGGGTTTTGACACGATCGGCTGGGTGAATCGAATAATTATACCAGCTGTCTTCATCGACGCTGTCCGGACAGTAAATTCGGATCAGCCCGTTATTCATAAACCAGGCCGCCGATTCAATCAGCTTAAAGTCCTTATTCTGATAGAAACGGCCCTTTGAGGTGGGAAAAAGGATGACAGGGAAGCCGGCGTGGCCGAAAACGAGCATCTGAAATTCCCGGTCGAGGTATCGCGTATGCCACTTGTAATAAGCTTCCTTCAAGCCTAACTCCCGCGTGAATATATCAAATTGGGTGTCCAAAAAAAATCTGATGATTTTATGCCACCCGCCCTAAATAGGGGTTATTCCAAGGATCTTAACGTTTGATAATAAGACAGCGGCATGTGTTGTCAAGCACCGTGCCATGCCTGTATCGATAGCGCCTTGTCCCGCATATATATTCGAAACCGCAACTCCACCGGAGAGCGACTTATTCAATGGGTACAAAACACCTCCGAGGAATCGCCAATTGTTATATTGGTTCTGCCAGTCTAAAATAATGTGGCGACACGGAAAGTATAGATTAGCCATCCCAACCCATAATTTTAAACTATGACTAGAAGTGTATATGTCGGCTAAATAAAAACGCATTGAAATGATGAGGAGCGTTTGATTATGCTTAAAAATCTGCATTCTGGAAACTAAATAGCCGTAGTCTTTTCCAGGCTTTTCGCTTAGTTTTTATTACGGATCCAATTTAAAACAATTGCATAGAGGTATTATCTCACTGTTTACTTGTAACCGAGCTTGCATTCTCTGGATTCCCTCTACGCAGGACAAATCACCGTTTACTGGAAACTTGTTACCATTACCGGTCTACAACTTTATTTTTTATTGAAAAAACGGATCTTGTCGGATAAGAAAAATGTATTCTATGAACCAGTGAACATTCACGTGTGAGGATCCTATGAATCTACCCAAAATGTATCACATTCGTCAAAGATTTGATGATAGCAGAGTTAAAGATATCCGAGAAACGGTGCGGGCTGAATTGGGCGGATTGTCCTGGTCTGCTATTCAGCCCGGCCAGCGGGTGGCGATCACCGCCGGCAGTCGCGGGATTGCCGACATCGTTGAAATCTTGGGGACCATCGTAGAATTTTTAAAATCACTCGATGCCGATTCGTTTCTATTTCCGGCCATGGGTAGCCATGGCGGGGCAACGGCCGCGGGGCAGGTTGCCATGCTGGAGCAGTTGGGCGTCACCGAGGCATCCGTTAAAGCGCCGATTATATCATCCATGAAAACGGAAGAGATCGGATTCACTGAAGACAGCGTCCCGGTATTTATGGATAAAAACGCTCTGGCTGCCGATCATATCGTGGTGGTCAATCGCATCAAGTCCCACACAAAATTTAAAGCACCCATCGAAAGCGGCCTGATGAAGATGATGGCCATCGGCATGGGAAAACTAAAAGGCGCAGAGCTTTACCATAAAGCCGCTGTTCAGTATACCTTTTTCAAAATTATTACAGATGCCGCCCGCGTGGTAATGACAAAAGCGCCGGTTATCTGCGCCGTGGGAATTCTGGAGAATGCATACGGCGAAACGGCTAAGATTAAAGCTTTAAAACCAGCTGAAATTGAAAGCAAGGAAAAAGATCTGTTGCTCCTGTCTAAAAAAATGATGGCCAAACTTCCCTTCAATGAGATCGATCTTTTAATTATTGACGAGATGGGAAAAGACATCAGTGGGGTCGGCATCGATCCGAATATCACCGGAAGAAATCGAGATCTGCTGGGCGTTTTTTCCCACCCGGTAGAGGTTAAAAGGCTTTTTGTACGGGATCTGACGGATAGAACCAAGGGCAATGCCGCTGGAATCGGCCTGGCGGATGTCACCACCAAAAGACTGGTGGACAAAATTGATTATGACGCTACCTACAAAAATTGTATCACCGGCATCAGCCTGGAAAAAGCTGCGGTGCCCATGTACTTTAAAAACGATCGTGAAGCCATTGAAGTCGCTTTGGGATCCATTGGCCTTATCCCGGCAGAAAAAAGCAAAATCGTACGCATTAAAAACACTCTGCAATTAGACACCGCTGAAGTGTCCGAAGTCTACGCAGAGACGTTTCAGCGGAGGCCCGACTTGGAAATTATCTCTGGACCCAATGCTATGGTATTTAACGATAAAAATAATCTCCCGTGAGATGGTGATCGGTGAGTAACAATTGAAAGGAGAAGGTGATGTATAATCGTGTTTTGATGACCGGTGCGGACGGTGTCATCGGACGAGTGCTGCGTGAAGCGTTCAGGGGAGTCTACCCGGTAATGCGTCTTTCCCATCGCAGGCCATTCGGAGATCCCAAGTCCGGTGAGGAGATCGTACTGGCCAATCTGGAAAACTATGATGAAGTGGATGCCGTCATGGAAGGAGTGGATGCCGTCATTCACCTGGGAGGCAAGGCCGAGGAAGGGACGTGGGATGTGGTTTTGAAAAGCAATATC
Organism: uncultured Desulfobacterales bacterium; assembly: GCA_945787595.1. The sequence continues at coordinate 20,670 of CALZJV010000172.1, forward strand.
CTCGGCGCTTTCAACACGTTCGAGGCTGCCCGGCGCCATGGAGTAAAGCGCTTTGTGTTTGCCAGCACCAACCATCTTGTCGGTTACTACCGCAGAGACCGCAAGCTGACTGTTAATGAGCCACCGCGTCCCGATTGCCGTTACGCAGCCACCAAGGTTTTCGGGGAGGCCCTGGCACGGATGTATGCGGACAAACATGACATGAGCAATATCTGCATGCGGATCGGATCGTTTCAACCCCGGCCGTTGAATGTGCGAATGCTCAGCTGTTGGCTCAGTCACCAGGACATGGTGCAGCTGACCCGGGTGTGTCTGGATGCGCCCCTGGATGTTCATTACGAAGTGGTATGGGGAGTATCTGGTAATGACCGCAGCTGGTGGGACAACACGCCGGCTGAACGTCTGGGATACCGTCCCCGGGATAATTCCGAGGACTTTGCTGAAGAGATTTTCGAGGCACAGCGCCGGGCCCAGGAACAGAGTCAGGTCGGATCCAAGAGCGGCACCACGGACGTGGCCGACCAGGCGGCGGTTGTTTCGGCCATCAAGGCGGTACAGGCCGATGAACCTCCGGCCGAGGGATTGTTCCAGGGAGGTCCCTTCTGCGCCATGGAGTTTACCGGCGATCTGGATAAAATTGATTGAATTCGACAAACAGGGAGGGATGAAGATGGTTTCATCAGAGGAGAGAAAAACCCCCAGGCTGACCGCCCCAAAAGGGGCCTGCGATACACATACGCATTTTTACAATGCCAAATTTCCTTCGGCCGCCACGGCGCTCATGACACCACCCGATGCGTGGGTGGACGACTACCGGTCGCTTCAAAAGCGGCTGAATCTGGACCGGGTAGTGATCGTCCAGCCGACCACCTACGGTACAGATAACTCTTGTCAGCTGGCGGCGATGAAGGCCTTCGGGGAAAACGCCCGGGGGGTAATGGTGGCAGACGCTTCGACCAGTGACGAGGAGTTGGACCGGCTGACCCGGCTGGGTGTCCGAGGGGTGCGATTTCATATGCTCCCCGGGGGTGCCCTACCTTGGGATATTCTGGAAGAGATGGCCGCACGGGTGAACAATTTCGGCTGGCACGTTCAACTCCAAATGAATGGGAGGGAATTTCCCGTGCGGGAGGCGATGCTCAAACGCCTGCCAGGCGTGCTGGTGGTGGATCATGTGGGGCGGTTCATGGGTCCGGTACCAACCGATGATCCGGCTTTTAAAGTGCTGTTGCGGTTTCTGGAAACCGGCCGGAGCTGGGTCAAGCTGTCGGCTCCCTATGAATCTTCAGAATCAGGGCCCCCGGATTGGGCGGATGTCACCCCTGAGGCACGGGCACTGGCCAAGGCCGCACGACGCGAAACCGGATACTGGTCGACAATCCTGCGGAACTTTACGGATTTTGAAGGAAAGAAAACTTCATGCGCGCTCATCCCTGTAAAGGATCTTCCCACCAAGGGCTTAGGGTGTCTTTTTGTCTGCCTTCCCGGACGTCAGGAAATCGAAATCGCAGCCGGTGCCCGCCTGGCTCACATGGTCGTGGAACATACGTAGATAGCCGCGCATCCCGGCAGTGTCGGCGGCCGGGGCGAGGTCGGCCCGGCGACGTTCAAGTTCGTCTTCAGGCACGTCGAGGGTGAGCATCCGTTCGGGCGCATTCAACGTAATCATGTCGCCATCACGAACCAGAGCCAGCGGCCCGCCGACGACGGCTTCCGGACTGGCGTGCAGAATAATGGTGCCGAAGGCGGTGCCGCTCATGCGGGCATCTGAGATGCGCACCATATCCTTGACACCCTGCTGGGCCAGCTTGCGTGGGATCGGGATATAGCCGGCCTCGGGCATTCCCGGCGCGCCGCGCGGGCCTGCGTTGCGCATGACGAGAATGTCGTCGGCGTTAACGTCAAGGTCGGGATCGTCAATGCGGTTGGACAGGTCCTCGATCGACTCGAAGACGACAGCTCGACCCGTATGAACCAGCAGTTCTGCTGTGCTTGCCGATTGCTTGATAATGGCGCCGTCGCCGGCCAGGTTGCCGCCAAGAACGGCGATTGAACCACCGCTGTGAATGGGATCGCCGAAGCGGCGGACGACGTCTTGCTCGAATGCCGCCGGCAGGTCTTCAATTTCTTCTCCCAGTGTGCGCCCGGTGACGGTCATGCAGCCCAGGTTGAGCAGGGGCTTAAGTTCACGGAAGATCGCTGCCATGCCGCCCGCCTTGTGCAGGTCGTCCATATAGTACTGGCCCGACGGCTTGAGATCGATCAGCACCGGCGTTTCTCGGCCCATGGCGTCGAAAGCCGGGTAATCAATTTCAATGCCGAGGCGACCGGCGACCGCCGCCAGGTGGACGATGCCGTTGGTCGAGCCGCCAATGGCGAGCAGGATGCGCAAGGCATTGGCCAAGGCATCCGGCGTCATGATTTTGTCCGGTGTCAAACCCTCGGCGGCCATGGCGACGGCGCGGCCGCCGGCGATTTCAGCGTGGCGCAAACGATCCGCCAAGACGGCAGGAATGGTCGCGCCACCGGGCAGCATCATGCCCAGGGCCTCGGTCATGCAAGCCATGGTGCTGGCAGTACCCATGACGCCGCAAGTGCCGGCGCTAGGTACCAGGTTGTTGGTGATTTCTTCGACCTCGTCTTTATCAATCTCGCCAGCCCTATATTTGGCCCAAAAGCGTCTGCAATCGGTGCATGCGCCAACACGTTCTCCGCGATGGGTGCCGGAAAGCATAGGTCCCGTAACCACCGAAATGGCCGGAAGATTAACGCTGGCGACCGCCATGAGTTGTGCCGGAACGGTCTTGTCGCAGCCGCCGACCAGGATGACCGCATCCATCGGCTGGGCGCGCATCATTTCCTCGGTGTCCATGGACATCAGGTTGCGCAGGAACATGCTGGTCGGATAGGCGAAGGACTCGTGAAGTGAAATGGTTGGGAACTCGATCGGCAGGCCGCCGGCAAGCATGACGCCGCGCTTTAGCGCCGAGACGATCTCCGGGACATTGGCATGGCAGGGGTTGTAGCCGCTAAAGGTATTGGCGATACCGATCACCGGCCTGCCAAGGGAATCCTCGGTGTAGCCCATGGCCTTAATGAAAGCTTTGCGAAGATAAAGCGAAAAGTCAGGGTCGCCATAGCTGGTGAGGTTGCGGCGCATGCCTTTATTGTCTTGGCTCATGCTTATGGTCTCCAGGTTCGTTTAAACTATTAATCAATCCTTAAATTTAAAACGTTAGGGGTTGCGATCTGCCCTTATGTGATATGTACTGAGTGCAACGAAAAATCAAGAGAATATTAAAAAAAGTAATTTTTTCCCCACGAAATATTTAGGACACTGACACTCATAATAGCATTGGTTGATGGCTTGACACACAAATTTATTTCTGCCATATTTTGTCATCGCAAAATCCCCTATCTATCGAGCAGTATTTTCATCACCGCAACCTTAACCGAAAGGAGAGAAAGTATGAAGAAATATGTAAAATTGATAGGTTTGTTAGTCTTGTGTCTCGTTTTTCTGAGCGGAACCATGACGTTTGCAGACGAGTACCCCGCCAAGCCCATCAAACTGATCGTTCCTTGGGGGGCCGGCGGCGGCACTGATGCGCTTATGCGGGTCATCGCCCACTTTGCCGGAAAATATCTGGGACAACCCATGGTCGTGGTTAATGTGCCCGGCGTTGGTGGAACCATGGGTGCCAGGCAGGGCAAGGATGCCAAACCGGATGGCTACACCCTGACCGCCACCCATGAATCGGTTATCTCCTCGAGAATTGTCGGTGTTTCCGATTTCGATTACAGTGATTTCATCCCCATCGCCAATTTGACCTTAACCCCGGCCATGGTCGCTGCCCAGCCGAACGCACCCTGGAACGACATGAAAGATATGATCGCCGCGGCCAAAAAGAGTCCGGGATCGATCAAATTCGGAGCGACTCTGGGCTCGACGAGCCATTTCTTTCCACTGGATATTGCCAATCAGGCCGGCATTGAGTTCAAAATTGTTGGCTATGAAGGCACGGCCAAGCGGCAGGCGGCCCTGTTGGGAGGATTCCTCGACCTGGGTGAAAGCAACCCGGCAGCTGGTAAGAAGTACTTTGAGGCCAAGAAGCTCAAACCCCTGGGTATCGCTACCGAAGAGCGCCATGTACTCCTGCCTAACGTACCCACCCTAAAGGAACAGGGGATTAATGTGCTGTTTGCCGTCAACCGGGGCGTCTGCGCACCACTAAAAACTCCTCAGCCGGTCATCGACAAACTGGGTGCTGTCCTCGCAAAGGTCTCCCAGGATCCCGAGTTCGTCGAAAAGATTGCCTCTCTTGGTTCAGACGTAAAATACCGCGACCAGGCTGGCTACCAGACCTATATCAAAGAAGAGACCAGTCGACTCGATATGTTAGCCCAAAAATTTAACGTTAAAGCCAAGAAAAAATAATTATCCACCTCTGGGACGAAGGGACCTTGCCGGCCCGATCGGTAAGGTCCCGAACTCAGGTTATCCAGCGGAGCAGGCCATGAAAGAAGACAAGGTCATCGGTCTCATCCTAATTGCCTTCAGCATCTTTATGTATATCCAGGCAGAGCGGCTGCCCCCTGCTCTGTTTGGTACCCTGGGTGCAGGTTTTGTGCCCAAGATTCTTTTCGCCATTCTGGCTGGTTGCGGCGCAGTCTTAACCATCCAGAGTCTGATCAGAGATAGAAAAGCCCGCGCCTCGGAAGCTGAGTTGCAGTCTGACCATGTCGGGCTGGAAGAACCCCGGTTTACGGTGAAGACGTTTCTTAAATACTACCAGTACGTCATCTTTGGTTTTCTGGCCTTTTTGGTATATGTGATTCTGATGTATTATCTCGGCTACCCCATCGCTACGTTGATCTTCATGCCGGTTTTTATGTGGGTTTTGGGACCGCGTAACAAGAAGGCTGCACTGGTTACCACGCTTACCACTCTGGGCGTAACCTTTGTTATCTACTATTCGTTTCTCAAGTTACTAAAGGTCTTTCTACCTGAAGGCAGCTTGTTTTAGGAATTTATCAAGATGATCGATCTATTTGCGTTAGGCTTTAATGCGATTTTTCAACCATATCCTTTGCTGCTTCTTTTCCTGGGCACCGTAGCGGGCATAATTGTCGGTTGCATCCCCGGTTTCACCATCACCATGGGAGCGGCACTGGTTTTACCCCTCACCTTCGGTATGACATCAATCCAGGGCCTGGCGGCCATGATCGGCGTTTTGGTAGGCGGGTTGGCAGGCGGACAGATAACCGGTATATTGCTGGGCATCCCCGGCACCCCTTCATCGGTGGCCACCGTATTTGATGGTTATCCCATGGCCAAAGCAGGCGAGCCCGGCAAGGCCCTGGCTACTGGAACGTGGGCGTCTTTTTTTGGCGGCCTCATTAGCGCCGGCATTTTGATGTTTTTTACACCACCGCTGGCTAACATGGCCCTCAAGTTCGGGCCCTGGGAGTTCTTTTCTCTGGTTCTCTTCGGGCTAACTATTATCGCCAGCCTTTCGGGCAAATCCCTGACAAAGGGGATTATTTCAGGAATAATTGGTCTGATTGCGGCCATGTTTGGTACCGACCCCATGACTGGCGTCCCCCGCTTCAACTTCGGGCTGCATGGCCTGGCGGGCGGTTTCTCGTTTTTACCGGTTTTGATCGGACTTTTTGCTTTTTCCCAGTTGATGAGCAACCTGGAAAAGAAATCAAAGGCCTCTGTGGCGCTGATCGAGGACAGCAAGCTGACCTTTTCTTCTCTCGGTATCATAAAGACGATTCTCAGTCAGCCGATTAATCTAATACGCTCTTCGTTAATTGGCGTCTTCATAGGTGCCCTGCCGGGAGCCGGCGGCAGCATTGCCTGTATCCTAAGCTATGATCAGGCCAAAAAAGGGTCCCGCCACCCGGAGAAATTTGGCACCGGTATCACCGATGGTATCATCGCCTCCGAGTCTGCCAACAATGGCACCGGCGGCGGCGGCCTGACTCCGACCATGGCCCTGGGTGTACCCGGAGATGCGGTTTCGGCCATTATGATGGGGGCGCTCATTCTGCACGGCATCCAACCGGGGCCCTTGTTAATCATCGAGTTTCCGGAACTGGTGTACGGCGTTTTCGTGGCATTTTTCGTGGCTCATTTTTTCATGCTGTTTGTTCAGCTTTACGGCATCCGCCTATTTGTCCGACTCACCAGAGTGCCCCTTTACGTCCTGATACCGTCCATTCTGGTACTTTGTGCCGTGGGCTCCTTTTCCATTCACAACCGTTTTTTTGACATATGGGTGCTGTTCATCTTTGGACTGCTGGGCTATCTGATGGTTAAATTCAAATTTCCGCTGGCTCCTGCTATTTTAGGTGTCATCCTGGGTCCCATCGGAGAAACCAATCTCCTCCGTGCCTTAATGACGGATAACGATCTGACTATCTTTGTAACCCGGCCGATATCACTGCTTTTTCTAGTGCTGGCGCTATTTTCCCTAATTTATCCGTTCTTCCAGACCTATCGACAGAAACATTTGACCAAAAAGCGATCAAAGACTTGATTTGAGATATAAACAAATCATGAAACAGGAGTAACGACTATGCCGACCCAATTTAGCTCACATCGCCCGGTGGTTCACCCTTGAGCCGAACCATGTCAATTGCCTCGAGCCCCACGCCCCTATCATACGCTGCATCCGGCCATGATCCTTAAAGACGGTCGGCCTTACATTGTCCTGGGCACACCCGGTGCCGACGGGCAAACTCAAACGGTTATCCAGATGACTACCAGCATGCTTGATTTTAAAGCCAACGTTCAGGAAGCCACTGAAGCGCCACGCTGGCGAAGCAATCCGGATGGAACATTGCAACTGGAAGGTCGATTTCCACCTGAGACCATCGCCCAATTAAAAGCCAAAGGGCACAATGTGGAACTTCTGCCTGGCTGGCACCAGACCATGGGCAGTTCTCAGGCCATTATGCTCGACTCCGATCAAGGGATTCTCATGGGAGGCGCCGACCCACGACGCCAGGCTTACGCCATCGGGTGTTGAGGTAGTGACGAAGCACTCACGTTGTGGTTTACTTTTCGGGCATTTTCAAAAATTCTGGATGTGAAGCAGAATCGTTTCGCTCTGTCTTTTGAATTCATAAAAATCGATAGAATCCCTTCTGTCGGCATTCGATATTTGATATTCAATATCCGATATTCGCTTTTTCATTCGGATATGAGACCCGCAAGGCTAAAGTCACTTTTTCGATCAAACCGGCCGCATCGTCCTTTAACGCAAAGGATTTAGCGGTACCGCCAGACTCAAATAGCGGTCGTTTTCTGCAAACATTAGCTTTTTAGCGACCATCATTTTTAAAAAAACAACGATTTTATCTTCGGAAAAAGCCGGGAAATGTCCTCGAATTTTTTTGAGTGAACGATGCTGGCTGCAATAAAGATAAATTAGCCGGGAAGTTCCCGTCAGGCGATGGTCAAGGGGTTCGGTGTTTACCCGGCGCTGCCGGATGATTAAAAACTCACCACCGTCGCGCAAGCTTAAAATAGGGGTGCGGCTTGGTCCTTGGTGCAGTTCGGTATAAATTTTGTGCCAAGCCGCCACCTTTTTTTTAACCGGTTGCCAGATTTTTCTTTGATAGCCCAGATCACCGCGGTAGGCCTGGATCATAAATCCTAAATTCTGGAAAACTTTTCGGGGAAATAAAACCGCCCAATTTGGATGATTAAAAACCGCCCGGATACCATAGGCTTCAGGGTTGCACCAAACGGGACTTCCCCGCCCGAGCCAGAAGACTGCGGTTTTGAGAGCTCGATAGGGCAGAGCAAATTCAATACTTTCAAGGGTTAGGGTAACATCCTGTTCATCGCTGCCCGGGAAATAAAGAATGAGGTTTGAAATATTTTCGATCCCCAGGGCTTCACAGTTTTTCATGATTTCCAGATTTTGAATCGCGCTGGTGCCTTTGTGTAGTTTTTTTAACAGCGGCGTGGCAAGTGCTTCGATACCGATCTGGACTTCCTGCATCCCGGCTTTACTCATGACCTTCAATTCTGCCCAGGAGGAGGTGGCCCTGATTTCTGAAAACAGGCGCAAATCCTTATTCAA
>CALZJV010000173.1 GCA_945787595.1 uncultured Desulfobacterales bacterium
ATTCGGGTTTTTATTGTAGTTAATCAACTCATCGGCGCCCATTTGGCCGGCTTTTTCAAGCTTTTTATCATCGCTTGAAAGCAATATCACTCGGGCACCCATAGTTTTTGCAAGCTGCAGAGCAAACAGCGCAACCCCGCCCGTGCCCTGAATAAGGATCGTTTCACCGGCTTGCAACCGTCCCCGCACAACTATGGACAACTTCCTCACCGACATCTTCAACCACCCCGGCACCGTCTGAAAGCGGAACCAGCTCATAGCTGACACCCGTGTTGACCGTGATCAGATCTCTATAATTTAAAGAAGCGGCATGTACTCGCACACACACTTCTCGTGGTGCAAGCTGCCGTGAAGGCAGCTCCTGAATGTGAAGTGCGTCCACCCCTTTTTCAACGGGATTTAAGACATATTTTTTCATGTGAACCTCCAATCTTCAAATACAGTGAATCGGCCAAGGTGATGTAGATTAGAAATTTTGTGAACATCAAAAATGAACTGTGTCAATAATCCACCCGGTTCCACAATTCCAAACGCTAACAAATCTCCATGGCAATCAGAGTAACGTCATCATGAGTTAGCTCTTTTTCAGTAAATTCATGCAATGTTTTGAGGACAGCCGATTTAAGTTCAGACAAAGGGGCACCTGTATTTGCATCAAGGGCATCTTTGAGGCGAGCTAATCCAAAACTTTCACCATCGGGGTTGGGTGCGTCAATGATGCCATCGGTATAGGCAAAGAGTCGGTCTCCGGGAGTCATTGAAATCGTAATCTGGCTGTAAAGTGTATCCAAATCGATAGCAAGAGGTATGTTTAGTGGAAAACCATCGCTTTTACCTTTACGACCAGGTGGTCTGGCGTAGGTCCAAACCCTGTCGTTGGCCCGCTGGTATAGAACAGGAGGGTGACCGGCATAAGACACTCTCGCTTCGCTCTCTTGACGGTAATACGCGACAACTGCCGCGGTAGTCATGGCATCCAGGCTGCGGCTGCTAATTCGTTGGTTAACTGTCATAGACATACTGACTTATCTCCGAGACAGCCTCGCCGTGACCGGTAACATCTGCTATAGCCAGTCGAGTTATGATGCCACCTTTGCAGACTCCAAAATAGTAGATGTCTCCACCCTTACCGCCCTCACAACAAGGTGTAGAATAGATAGAACCGATGACTTTTCCGGCAGAGACCTCTGAATCTAGATTACGGATACCTCCCCAGAGTTCCTTACACTCAAGCCTGCCATATGAGTCAGCAATGGGGAACGGTGAGTCTTTATCGTGCATTTGCATACTCCTTTCCCAAAATATAGTCGCTAAAGCATATTAAGAAGTTTCTTAATTATCCTATAAAACAAAATTCAGGATACCACAATCTTTCCAGCCATTATTCCAGCATTGAGTCTGGTATTGTGATTTATTGAGAATACCTAACTTTCGCCAATAGTACGTATATCATGTTTGTTCGTTGTCAAGTCAAGCAAATCTTAATTCGAATATCCAACTGTGATTTTAATTCTTTATGCTTCCTTTTTCCCGCTGGCCCCCGAGCAATGGTCCCTTACCAGAGTTTAAAATCATTTCCCCAACTGTTATAAAAAAATTAGACTTCTGTGATACTTTGGTGACTTTTTATATGTACATAGAGACCAGAGTAACTTCAAATTCTTTTTATTTTTAGCGGCAAAACTATTGGGTTTTGCTAAATATAAACCAAAGAAAAGAGGAGATTTAAAATGAAAAACTTAATTAGAACCGTATGTTTATTCTTGCTTGTGGCTCTTGTTCTACCTGGCAATGTCAGTGCCGGAGACAAAATGATTGAGGTTAAGATTACCAACTTGTCAGCAAAAGTTGTGCTGACCCCACCCATTGTAGCAGCGTCAAGAGGTCAGATTACTGTTTTTCAGTTAACCCAACCAGCAAGCGAGGCACTTGAAATGCTTGCTGAAGGCGGAAATACAGATGAACTGAAAATGATGTTTGAAGATCATCATGCCTCTGTTGCTCAAGCAGCTGATGCCATTCTCCCCGGTCAAACATTGACATTGTATGTTTATGGCAAAAGGAACTCCCGAATCAGCTTCGCTTCCATGATACTTCCTACCAACGATGGCTTTGTGGCTCTGAATAGTAAAAGGATTAGGCCCTACGGAACAACAACAACCTTCTTGCCAGCCTATGATGCCGGCACTGAACTTAATGACGAAGATTGCGCTAATATCCCTGGTCCTTTGCCCTGTGGTGGCGGAGAGGGCTATAACATGGATCCTGGTGAAGGATTTGTTTATCCGCATCCAGGAACGCATGGGGACGGCGGATTCTCTGCCGAGGACTTCAGTTGGGCAGACCCTGTTGCAATGGTGACAACAAGAATTGTCAAATGACGGGGAAATTTTAGGAATACCATAAAAAATTATTGAGCGTTTTACAGGCCAACACCTTGTATGAAACTTCATGGAATGACGAATGATGATTGACGATTGACGAATTGTAGATGTCGCTCTCCGAGGCGTAGGCGCTACAACCCCTACGAGCCGGAGGCTTCGCTCTGCTATTTTTAGCAAATAAAATAGAAAGAATTCCTTAATTCGATGCCTTTATCGTCTGATTTCCCATATATTGTGGTCTGCCAATTCTTAAGGAATCGGAACGCTAGGCTTGCCGGCGCTGACTCTCTGGAACACCTCTTTATGTAAGGTGCCGGGTCTCGAAGTCCTGAATGAAATCCCACAGCAAATGCCCCACCACATTCTCTGGGCTGCAATCGCTGTTCCACCCATTTGCACGTGCAACACCCATTTGCACGTGCAAAGGACTCCCAGTTCCGACTGACGCTGATGATGATATCTTTTTTGTCGATGCGGTAGATGACGTCGTCTTCGTTCATCTGCATTCCTCGTTTAATAAACTTTAGTTTCCTTCATCGCGACACCTTTCGTGTCTTTACGATTCCAAGAAAAATCAAAGCATCAGTATTTTTTCCCGTTCTATAATGCCCGATGGGTTGGGTTTGGATATCTTTGTGTAAAGCTTAATTTTTTTTATCTTTTTAAAAAAAAAGTGTTGCAATTTATAAATATATATGTTTATTTAATTAAACAACAATTATCAACTCACCTTAGTCAGGCAAACAATATGACAACTACTAAATTTGATTCCTTTCTGCAAAGAGTTTTTGAAGCGACAGGGATAACATCGCAGACTGAATTAGCATCCGCCCTGAAAATTAACCGTTCAGCGATTACACAAGCCAGGAAGAAGGATTCTATTCCTGACAAATGGATATTACAGCTGTATCGATCCTTTGGGTTGAACCCTGACTGGGTTGAAACAGGATCCGGTCAAAAATTACATAAACACTCTGATTCCAATGATTCCATATTTAATAATATACCGAAGGTAAGAGCAAGGTTGAGCGCCGGTGGCGGGTCTTTTGAAGTCGGATCCAAAATTGAAGGGTATTATGCTTTCCGAAGGGACTGGTTGCGAACAAAGGGTGCCATAAGCAAGATGGTGTTAATGGATATCTTTGGCAACAGCATGGAACCTGAGATGAAGGATGGAGATACTATTCTTATAGATGAGTCCCAAAAAGACATTTTAGCAGGCGCTATATACGCTGTCGGAGTTGATGACACGATAATGGTTAAAAGGCTTGAGAAACACCCCAAGAAGCTTGTCTTGCTTAGTGACAACAAGGATTATTCACCGATTTACCTTCAAGGTGGCGAAATAAATAGCGTCCGTATTATTGGAAAGGTAATATGGATTTGTCGGGAACTCAGGTAAATTTTTTTGCCTTTATTGTTCATATATATTAACAATATGATATTTAAATAAACATAAAGGAGGAAAAAATGCAACAACGGTTTTGTGCCTGCGGAAGCGGTATATGGGTCCAGTATCTATTCCCCAATATGAACTGCCGGATAATTTTCAGACCGGAAAAAGACCACAGGCAAGACTATTTGGTCAAGTGCCCTTGCTGTGGGAAAAAATTAAACATCGATATTCTTTATTAAGCTCGATTTTATAAGCGATATTTATAATCGACATATTTTTAGGAGGCGAGAAGAATGATACGATATGAATCATATCCGGATTATCAAAACTGTTACGAGTATCATGGAAACACATCTGTAGAAATCACCAGAAAACAGGATGGATTTACAATTAAACGAGATTGGATATTGTTTGATTCTGTTGAGGAAGCCCAGGAATTTTTTCATAACAATTGTAATGACGATCAGGGGTATTATGTTCATTAAAATCGTTTATGGGATATTAGATTGTGTTTTCATGGTGATCGTTTTAATAATATCAATTTTAGGAACGTTGATTGTTGGATTATAAACTGATCGGGAATCATCCATTTATTTCATCAGAGAAAAAGGGGATCAAAGCTTGGATAGTGAATTAAACTTTTAGCCATATTTACTATTCACTGCCAGGCTTTGACCCCATATATTTTTAGACATGTAATAATCTCAATTCATATCCTTTAAAAAACTTGCCTGCGTTCCGGCCTGTTCACTCGCCTTTTATTCGGAACCTTTCGACGATCGACAAATTTTCTGCGATCTGCATTCATTCTTCTTTCTGGTATCACACGAAATCGATTATTACACCGTCTTTTTATATATGACCGCAGACCGCCATTATCTAACAATGGAACTAAATCATCTAAAACATTCACTTCGGACCTCCATTTCGAGTATAAGGAAAGCAGAGAAAATTTCAACAAATTGATTTTGAATGCGTTCAGAAATAAACGAATCAATATCGTGCAATCCCAGCGCAGGGTGCAAAAATGAATGAAAATGTGGAAACGATTCAGAAGCCGGATACCGGAATAGAGATAAGAATCAGGAGTCAGCGCTGGCGAGAAATCTTTCTGTATGAAGTGTTTGCTGATTAAGTAAAAGATATAGATTATTTTGTCAAGAATTTTATAATATTATCAAAATCTTTGATCAAACAGACCGGCGTCAACTCGGTATGGTGTTTTAATATGGATCTAACGCGAACTTATACGGTTATTATCACCCGCATTCGGCCGATTATAGGAAAACAAAGGGTTCTCATCTTAATTATTAACCATTGACGCCACCTCCAATTTTAATATCCTTCCTGCTTGTACAGCCTAAAGCTTGCAAAGGCCTACGCCCCGGCGGCAGATCACTAAGGAGTAAATCTTTCAAGTTTGGCGGGCAACATCTCGGCTGGTGGTCTGTTCTGCCGATCCACATTTTGGCGAGGACGTTTTTCTGGTGGGTAAGAATGGCCTCAGGCACAATCTTATTTTCAAACTGCAACCTGCGCTACGTGTTCTGCCAGAATTGGCCCAAAACAGTGGAAGGTCGAGGAAAAGAAATCGGCCATAATGATCCGGCCGGCCTGCTGCTCTATATACAGCAAATCAATTGTCACAATATCAATCCGGTCAACCCCCACCCATGTGATGCCCAATATTCCAGAATCCCAACATTCCAATTGGAGCGAAGCCCCTGATCTGGCTCATGCTCCAGGTGTCAACGCGGTGCTGACGACAGGTTTCTCCGCAAAATTATGACTTTTGATTTTTCATTTTTTTTCATGTAAAGCATAGAGAGGGTTATTGACTTTTCGTTAGCAAATGTTAGAACCACATCCCGATTGGAAACATAACCAAGCGCGGAACTTTCGCGAATTGGAAAGGTGCGATGACAGCTGTTCGAATCACCAATAGCGAAATACCAAACATCTACCTTCAGGCCTTTCATAGTCACATGTAACTTTTTTATTTATTGAGTCGCTTATGAATTTTGCATCCATCTCGCATGTCCTGGGAAGGTTACTGATCGTTACGGGCAGTTCAATGGTACTCCCCTTGGCCTGTTCAATTTATTACAGGGAAAACGATCTGCTTTCCATATTCATTTCCGCAATTATTACCATTTTATTGGGATGGCCCCTATGGTGGTTTTTTCGAAGACATCATGAATTGAACATCAAAGACGGCTTCTTCATTGCCGTATTCGGATGGGTTTTGATTTCTGCGGTCTCGGCATTGCCTTTCATGTTTCATGGATCAATCCCTTCTTTTACCGACGCTTTTTTTGAAATGATGTCCGGCTATACAACCAGCGGCGCAACCATCCTCACGGATATTGAAGTCGTCCCTCATGGATTATTGTTTTGGCGGAGCGAAACCCATTTGCTCGGCGGCATGGGGTTTCTAACCCTAACCGTTATCTTTCTGCCGCACGGCATGGGCGGCGTGCGCATTTTTCGGGCCGAGTCGAGTCCCGGTCAGGTGATTACCAAAGAAAAATTCATCCCCCGCAATCGAGATACCATGGTCTGGCTCTGGGGCATCTACCTGGCTTTGAATATCTTGGAAACGGTGCTGTTGTGTTTCGGCGGCATGTCCCTTTTCGATTCATTGTGCACTGCGTTCGGGACCGTATCGACATCGGGGTATTCACCCAGAAACGCGAGTATCGGATATTATAACAACGCCTATTTTGATTGGGTGATTATCGTTTTCATGTTCCTGGGCGGTATGACCTTTATGTTGTTCTACCATATGGTCAAAGGGGAATGGAAGGTCATCAAAATAAACACCGAATTTCGCTGGTATGTGGGCTTTTTGCTCTTCTTTTGCGCGATGGTGGCATGGATTTTATGGAAGGAAGATACCTATAACAGCCTGGCGGATTCCATTCGGTACGCTACCTTTCAGATCATGTCGCTTTTGACCACGACCGGGTTCACCACCGCCGATTATGAATTGTGGCCCCAGGCCGCACAAATGTTTCTCTATACCTCGTGCTTCATTGGTGCCTGCGCCGGATCAACCACCAGCGGCATTAAAGTGGTCCATTATGTCATCATTTGGAAATACATGGTGGCATCCATTAAAAAAATATTTTTTCAACCCATGTCGGTGATCACTGTTCGGCTTAACCGCCGGCCGATCGACCGACTGATCGTCGACTTGGCAATATGTTATTTTATTGTAAATATATTCCTGGTCCTCGGCGGCGGGTGCTTCATGGTGCTGGTGGATGACATGGATTATGTCACCGGCATGAGTTCCGTGATTGCCACCCTGATGAATATCGGTCCCGGGTTCGGTACGATAGGACCATCTGAAAACTATGCCCATATTTCCGCTGTCGGGAAGTGGTTTTTATCATGGAATATGCTGGTGGGCAGGTTGGAGATGTTTTCGGCACTCGTGGTGTTTTACCCATCATTTTGGAAGAAATAATTTCACCACGAAAAGCACGAAATACACTAAAAAATAAAAAATTTGATCTACAACTATTTCGTGTGTTTCGTGTATTTGGTGGTAAAAAAATATTCAAGCGTCAGTTCCGGTTTGCCCGGGTTGGGTTTAAGCAAAAAACAACTGCTGGACATTCTTTAAGGTCAGCGAGGTACACACAACGATCGCCCGCTCATTATGATGGATGTGGGTGTCGCCCACAGCGACGTGCCATTCTCCATCGCGAAAAATAGCACCGATGATAATCTTTCCATAATAGGAAGGGTCCAATTTGGACAGGGGCTTGCGGGTAATCTGTGAATTGGGTTCAGCCACGATTTCCACCATTTCGGCATCAAAACCATGCAGGTCGGCCACCGACAACAGCCGCCCCGTGCGTATGAATTTTAGGATCTCGTTGCCGGCCAGAATTTTCTTGTTTAATGCGATATCCGAACCCATGGTGGCGGCCAGCACCAGGTAATCCTCTTTATTGACCAGACAGATCGATTTTCTTTGGTGGGACTTTTCCGGACTGTTTTTTCCGTTCATGAGGTGTTTTGCCAATAGACAGCTCATGATATTGGTTTCATTATCCCCGGTTGCGGTGATAAATGTGTCCATATCCAGCAGGCCGGCCATCTGCAGTACATTGGCATCCGAACCGTCTCCATGCAGGACCTCAGCATTTTTTAGTGTAATTGATAGTTCTTGAGCAGAATTTTCATCTTTTTCGATCATCTTAACTTCGACGGTATCTTCCAACAATTGAGCGACACGGCTACCCACCAGGCCGCCGCCTAAAATCATCACCCTGTGACTGAATTGCTGCTTGGCGCCGGTGAGCGTCATCAACTTGGGCAAATCCTTGGTGCCGGCCATAATAAAAATCTGGTCCTGCGGTAATAGCGTGTCATCACCACCCGGAATGACGGTGGTGATTCCACGGGCAAGGGCAACTACCCGAAAGGGAAACTCATGATAGGTCTGGGAAATTTCTTTCAGCTTTTTGTAGGCAAGAGGTGATGATTCCTGAATGCGGGTCGCCATTACCTGGATTTGTCCATCCGCAATATCGATAATATCATTCCCTGCTCTGAGTTTGATGATTCTGACAATTTCCTGGGCAGCCAATTCTTCCGGGTGAATGATCAGGTCGATTTTTAGGTCTTCAACCGTAAGAAACGAATCTTCACTCCCAAATTCCAGAGACCGGACTCTTGCGATTTTACGCCGGATCCCAAAGCGATGGGCAATGAGTGAAGCCATCATGTTCACGGCGTCGTTGTCGGTGACGGCGATGAGGTAATCCATTTTCTCCGCATTGGCCTCACGCCAGCAATCAATGCTCATGGCATTGCCTTGAATCAACCGGGCATCCAGATTGCCGTCTGCTTCACGAATCAATCTGCCAGCCGACTCGATGACGGTAATGGCACATCCTTCATGGGCCAGTCGTTTGGCCAGGTAATATCCGACTCCGCCGAGGCCGAGGATCATAATGTTTTCAGATGGTGTATTTTTTTTTCCAAACATGGAGATACGAAAATTTTATAAAGTTATAGTGTGTTAGGATGATGATTCATTCATTATTGGTTATATTTTATTTTTATTACTCAAAATTTGTCAACTGAATATTATTTGGATTGGGCGATTGCCCTTATATCATTCAAATGCGCAAACGGCATATACCATCCCGCATAAATCGTATATCACATGATGTCAGCACCTTGCGATATACCGTGACCTTTTTTAATAAGCTATTTAGTGACCGTCCAGAAGTCGGAGATTTAGATTCCAGACAAGGCGATAGGGAGATTTAAACCGCAGGAATACTTGGGTATTTTGAGGGTTTAGATTGACCGATAAAGCAGCTTAGCAGCCTAAGACGCCGTTTATGGATGGGCAGAATTTAGCTTAGATAGTGCCCATCCATAAATCGGTTAAAATCAGTTTGGGCACTCCATAGTGTTTCCAATCCAGAAATGCGGATTTTTGCCCAAGGTCAAGGAAATCAAGCGTTTGTGCGGAGACGTAGCTGGCTACGTCGCACAAACAAACGCGCACTCATTTTTGGTCGTATTTCCATATTAGAATCAACAAGGCCATTTAATAGATCGATTAGATCAGATTCATATTCTGGTAATAGGTCTTCTGTCGTTCCGCCAGCTATTCTCATGTGGCCGGTATTATTTGATAAATAATAGCTAAGCCATATAATTTTTGAATTACCCAAATCCTCGATCCATTTAATGTACAGAATATCACAGCCATTGACCCCTCTTATGTCCTCACTAACGATGCTGCCCTTCCCCTTTGACAAGGATTCCGAGAGGGTTTTATGCAGAATCTCAAAATCTACAGGCGTAAGGATTTCTTGTATTATGGCCATCGATTCACCAGAATTATGCCTTAGTACATGGCTCAAACCTGTACCTTGGTCACCTAGCATATTCTTGAAATCTTTAAACACAGTATCCTTAGAATCGTATATCTCCCATTTGTTTTCATCAACCCATAATTCATAGTTGACCGCTTCACCTTTTATCAATTTGGTTGAAGCATTGGGCTTGGAATATTGAATGCTGGACTTACCTAATCCAGCCTTGGTATTCACACCACTACAACTAAAAATTAATCCGATACTGATCGCCATGAAAAAAAATAAGATCCTAAGCTTCATATCGTGCCTCTATTTGATTGAAACGTACTGTTTAAGATTACCTGCTATGCCTGCCGCAATCATACTTATTTATGAGAATGAACATAAAAATATTAATTCAGTGCTGGTTAATTATCGGCAATTACAGGTGTAACTTGAGTGGGATATTTAAATATTTTTGCACTCATGTTAAGCATTAATTCAAGGATAACGCCATCCCCTCATGCGTTTTCGGATAGAGACAGGGTAAGGCCAAATTATGTAATTTATGCCATATTGTGGTATAAAATACATGATTTTAATTATGTTTTAACACAATACAGAAGTATTCATACCAGTCATATCTAGGACAACTCCCTGTAATAAAATATAATCTTTATAAGCACTCAAATACTATAAATTTTGCATAACTCTTGCATAAAATACTGACAGATCATTTGATCCAATACAGATCATTTGATCCAATACAAATGAGCTAAGTGTTCTGCCATCAGGGATATTTTAGACATGTCCCCGGAAAGGATATGCTAAGAGTTCTCGCAGTCGCTCCCGGAAAGAGCAGCCTTCGAGAGTTCCTGAGGTGAGGCCTTGAATTTTTACACCGAAGATTCATGGACCGATGATAGGGGGTGGTGGCCCCGTTGCTGGAAACACTTAGATATTTTTGAAAGGTCAGCCCAATAAAGGCTGGCTTTTCTATATTGATAATATTTAATTCCATCTAAGGATCAAGTATCCATATGGATGACCTGTTTTGAAAGTTCTTTGAAGCTGCTAGAATTATATCAACCAACAAAAATCCCCTGCGGGAATCTCTCTATTGTGCCTATGTTGACCAGTTAAGTGAGATCAAAATGATGGTGCTATCCATAGAGGGTATCGGGTATAAAAACGGACTATTCGCTATCCTTTGCCATGTTATTTATGCAACTTTGGGGTTTATAGATAGTACGATCTCCATCCTGTAGCCTTCACCCGTATCAAATCCGTATTTGCTATCCCTGCATTAATGCAATAGGATGGTGCTCGTACTTTTCATTCATCGACCAGGTTTTATCACTTGACCTTTAGTCGGATGCATAATTATTTCCTATGGATGTTTCTTCTCTGCACACTGCCCGGCCGCATTCTTTATGCATCCGGAAAGACTGAAAACAGATTCAAATGATCAAAAAAATTCTCATTTTCAGCACGGTGATTCTATTGATGGCTCTCATAGGCGTCAGTATATATGGCTGGCACCTCTCGGGAAAAGTGGCGGAACGATTTTCATCCCGAAGATGGAGCATACCATCGAAGATGTTTTCGGATACGATGCTACTTTACCCCGGTCAGCACCTTAACCGGGGACTTTTTCAAGAAAAGCTTGCGCGGTTGGGATACCGGAAAGTCACCGGGCTTCCGAAGAAAAAGGGTGATATACAAATAAATTCAAACGGCATGCGCGTTTTTCTAAAAGACCTGAAGACTGCCTGGAAAAAAAGAGCAGGGTTTCCGGTCAATATTCAGTTTGACCCAAATACTATCAGATCCATGACCCGGGAGGATAATGGAAAATCCATATCCCTTTTAGAAATTGAGCCCGAAGAAATCATGCTTTTTTTCGGACGCGAACGGGAGAGTCGACGTCTGGTTTCAATTCAAAAGGTCCCTGAACATTTCATCCATGCGGTTTTGGCCGCAGAAGACCATCGGTTTTTCCAGCACTGGGGCATTGACCCTCGTGGAATTATGCGGGCTCTGATAACAAACTTGCGGCACGGCGCCATTCGGCAGGGAGGCTCAACCATAACCCAGCAACTTGCCAAGAACTATTTTCTAACCCCGGATAGAAGCCTGGCACGAAAATTTCAAGAAGCATTGCTTGCCATTGTAATGGAATTTAAGTACTCGAAGCATGACATTCTGGAAATCTATTTAAATGAGATATATTTAGGGCAAAAGGGGTCGGTAGCGGTCAACGGTATTGGCGAAGCCGCTTATTTTTACTTCGGAAAACCGGTTCAGGAACTCTCGCTAACAGAAGCTGCAACCATTGCCGGTCTGATTCGGGCACCGAACCACTATTCACCCTACAAAGATAAAACGGCCTGCCGGAAGCGCAGGAATTCTGTCTTAAAGGCTATGCAAAACAGGGGGTGGATTTCTGATGAAAAGCTTCAGGCGCACACAAAAACGCCAGTTATAACGGCAGGCTATACCATCTATGGAAGACAAGCCCCGTATTTTATGGATTACCTTGCGCAACAACTCACCACTCTCTACAAACCTGAAGAGCTTGTGAGTCTCGGACTTTCGATTTACACCACGCTGGACTCACAAATTCAGATGGCTGCCGAAAATGCGCTGAAAAAAGAATTATCCCGCCTGGAAAATAAATCCGCCGCCTTGAAGCGCAAATCGCCCGCTAAAAAACTCCAGGGAGCCGTGGTTGTCATGCAACCGAAAACCGGACATATCCTGGCGATGGTGGGCGGACGCAATTACAGCAAAAGTCAATTCAATCGTATCACCCAGTCTCGCCGCCAGCCCGGCAGCGCCTTTAAACCGTTCGTTTATGTGACCGGGCTGGATACATTTTCCCCAATTACGATGCTTTCCAACACACCCAGAAGATATAATGTCGATGGTAAGGCCTGGGCACCTAAAAATTTTGGGCGCCATGCAAAAAAACGGGTCAGCGTCCGGAGCGCACTTGAAAATTCCGAGAACCTGGCCACAGTAGATCTGGCCATGCAGATCGGGCTGAAACCCATCATTGAAACCGCGACCCGCTTCGGTTTTTCAACCCAGTTTAAGCCCTACCCTTCCCTTTCACTTGGCGCGTTTGAGGTGGTTCCATTAGAGCTAGCCCGTGCATATTGTGCATTTGCGGCCGGCGGCATGATGCCCTTCCCATTGGGGTTAAAAGCCGTGATCGACGAAAACGGCCATATGCTCGAGCGCAGACATTTAAAAATCGAGCGCTTGATTTCTCCATCGAAAGCTTTTATGATAACTTCTCTTTTGCGAGGTGTGGTTGAAAATGGCACGGGCAAAGCACTTGGGAACAAAGGAATCAGTTGGCCGGTTGCAGGGAAGACCGGCACAACCAATAACTTCCGGGATGCTTGGTTCATCGGGTATACACCGGACATTCTGGCCCTTGTCTGGGTTGGTTTCGACAATGGTGATTCCATCAAGGCTACCGGCGCCCAGGCCGCCCTTCCCATCTGGGCCGAGTTGATGAAGGCGATTCCGCATCAAATTTCCTATAAAGACTTCAGGGTGCCGGATGGAATCGTTACAAGAATGATCTGCAGCGACGACGGTATACCTGAGGTATCAAAAAATTGCGCCCAGCCGAGGAAGGAATTTTTTCTGGCGGAAAACGCTCCGCCGGAATCTCGCCGTCAAATACCGATCCGGGGGTTTTTCGAAAAACTTATCGAGGGAATTAAAGATATCTTCAATGGAGACTAAATTAAAAAGATTACTGATTTCAGTTCTGGCTGTTGTTTTGTTTTCAGGGTGCGTCAAGCAGATAGCCCGTGAGGAGACGCGGCAGAGAGGTCCGCGCGAAAAAGCATCATTTCAGCTTACAGAAGAAGGTAGGCAACTTCTGGAAGAAGACAAGCCGGACCAGGCTATCAGACTGCTGGAACAGGCTATCAGTCTTAATCCTGACAACGGCCAGTGCTACTATTATCTTGCCGAAGCATGGCTTCAAAAGGGTAACTTTTCACAAGCCAGACAGTTTAACAGCCTTGCCAAAAATTATCTGAAAAAAGAAAAGGGCTGGAATACCCTGGTGGCAAATCAGGCGGACAAAATTGCAGGCCTGGAGAAGTAACAATGAATCAACCCATCATCATTGTAGGCATCGGAGAGTTGGGCGGCGTTTTTGCCCGGGCATTTTTACGAAACAATTACCCGGTTTATCCGGTAACAAGAAGCATGAATATTCCCGACCAGGCTGACAGGATGCCGCAACCCGAGCTTGTGCTCGTGGCGGTTGCCGAAAAAGATTTCAAGGCTGTCATGACGACCATCCCGGCCGTATGGCGCAATTGCACCGGTTTACTTCAAAACGAATTGCTTCCCCGCGACTGGGAGACTTATGATATCACCAAACCTACCATCATATCCGTCTGGTTTGAAAAAAAGAAAGGAAGGGAGTACAAGGTGTTGATACCTTCCCGGGTTCACGGTCCTAAAGCCGGACTAATCGCTGAATCACTGGAAAATATTGAGATCCCCTGCAAAATATTATCCAGCGAAGATGAGTTACTTTTCGAACTGGTGCTTAAAAATGTGTTTGTGCTGACCATCAATATCAGCGGGATGGTTTTAGAGGAGGGCACCACAACTGAAACCCTCTGGACACACCACAATGAATTCGCGCGGTCCATCGCAGAAGAAGTCATCGATATACAGGAGTGGTTAACCAAGGCCGCATTCCAGAGGAAGAAGCTGATTGACAGGCTCGCTGAGGGGATTTACGGCGATCCGCAACACAAATGCAGGGGCCGTTCTGCTCAAGGACGTCTGATACGCGTGCTTGACATCGCCGACGAGGCCGGCCTCAAAATACCCCGGATAAGGGACATCCGGAAACGCCAGATGCTATAGGTGGGTTTAAATCCATCCTAGTTCTGCACCCGTTTTCATCATTAGGCGGTGATCGAAAGAATGTGTGTCCACCTACAAAGGAGAAAAACTTCATGAAGGATGAATGGCTTCGGGCCCTCGGGAGCATGACCTACGGGATCTACGTTCTGACCTCATTTTATAAAGAAGAAATCAATGGCATGATTGCCTCTTGGGTTTCCCAGGTCTCCTATGACCCGTTGTTGATCATGGCTGCCGTGCATCCAAACCGCTATTCTCACAACCTCATCGAGCAAAGCGGGTTTTTCGCCCTGCATGCATTGGCCAAAGAACAATCGGATTTTTTGAATCGATTTAAAGGATCCGATCCCGGGGCCAAATTTTCATCCATCCAGTGGCAGCGAGGCCGGACAGGCTGCCCGGTTCTGAAAGAATGCACGTCCTATTTTGAATGCAGGGTAACAGCCCAATACACGCCCGGCAACCATACCCTTTTTTTGGGAGAGGTCCTGGAGGCTCGCACGATTGCAGGGGGAGATGCCCTGAGCACCCTGGACTATGAGGGCGTATATTTGGGCAAATCCTGAGCCGAGCATCTCGCAATCCGGCAGGTTAAGGTAGTTTTAGGCCATAATTGGGCCTCTTCTGACAACATGTTGCAAGGTACGGCTTGAGGTTTCAGGTGTCGGGTGTCGGGGAAAGGATATGTTAGATACTCATATAAAACTTCATGAAATCCAATTTCATTAACTTTACATTAATTTCTCGCATAAATTACCATTATCAAATTTATTTAGGTTCCAATGAAGTTTCATTTTCGATTAGACCGTCCATTTTTCAGGCCAGCGACAGGGCTGAAACCTGACACCCGACACCTGACACCTATATAAATAATCGGCCAAGATATGGAATACGAAGACTGTACTAACAATAATCCGTGAAAATCTATGCCGATCCATGTCCCATTTTTAAGATCCAATTTCAAGTCAACCAGCGTTTCCGCCTTTTATAGTGCTTTACATCTCGGTAACTTTTCTTTTTACCAACTTCCGTCAGGCCTAAATAAAATTCCTGGACGTCGGCATTTCCCTTTATCTTTTCAACCGAATCATCCAACACGATGCGACCGTTCTCCATAACATAGCCGTGATCGGCAATGCTCAGGGCCAGCCGGGCGTTTTGCTCCACCAACAGGATACTGACCCTCTCTTCCTTGTTGATCCGTTGAATAATTTTAAAGATCTCAGCCACCAGCATGGGGGAAAGCCCCATGGAAGGCTCGTCCATGAGCATGAGTTTCGGAGAGGCCATCAGTCCTCTGCCGATCACCAGCATCTGCTGCTCACCGCCGCTGATATAGCCGGCAAGCACCTTGCGGCGCTGGTGAAGTCTGGGGAAATATTCATAAACCATCTGCATATCCTGCTTCAGCCTGTCTTTATTTTTTACCGTGTGCCCCCCGGCAATCAGATTGTCTTCGACGGTTAAGTCTTCAAATACCCTCCGTCCTTCCATGACTTGGAAGATGCCCATGCGCACAAGTTCTTCCGGGTAAAGTCGGTCTATCCGATTACCCATAAAGCGAATGTTGCCGTCGGTGACCTCACCGTTTTCCGATTTTAAAAGACCGGAGATCGCCTTTAATGTCGTCGTTTTGCCGGCACCGTTATTACCTAAAATCGTGACGATTTGACCTTCTGCGACCTTCAGCGACATCCCCTTTAACACCAGGATCACATTGTGATAGATCACTTCAATGTTGTTAACTTCCAGCAGTGGTTCCATGGGCATAGGCCATTAGTCGTTATTTTTATGCACTTTATGGCAAAAACTCGTATTGGGAAATTTTCACTATCTTGCAACGATTGTATATTTTCGATTGAAGATTGAAGATTAAAGGAATTCTTTCCATTTTAAACTGAGCGAAGCGACATCCACAAATATTCAATCTGCAATCTTCAATCTTCAATTCCGGCTCATCCAGGTTAGGTAGTAATCTTAGAGCTGAAAACCCGTGTCATCAAAAATATGATCTATTTTAGGCCTGCAGCCGTGAATAGGTTTTATCCTCCTCACCCAGATAAGCCTTGATCACATGCTCATTGTGCCGGATCTTTATGGGATCGCCTTCGGCAATTTTCAGCCCGAAATCCAACACACACACCCGGTCGGAGATATCCATGACCACACCCATATCGTGTTCAATTAAAATGATCGTAACATCCCATTCTTCGTTGATATCCAGCACAAACCTGGCAATGTCTTCGGTTTCTTCCAGATTCATTCCGGCGCATGGTTCGTCCAGTAAAAGAATTTTAGGGCGCATGGCCAGGGCCCGGGCAAGTTCAACCCGTTTTTGGAGACCATAGGGCAGTGTGTGAACGGGCTGTTTGCGAATGTGTTCGATTTCCAGCAGATCGACAATCTTTTCTTCGATGTGTTTGCGAAACGCCATTTCTTCTCTGCGAGCACTGCCGTAATAAATACCGCCGGACAAGACCCCGGATTTCAGATGCACATGACCGCCCAGTTTGATGTTGTCAAGGACCGTCATATGGGCGAACAACTCCACATTTTGAAATGTCCGCGCAATGCCCAGGGAGGCGATCCGGTGAGCCCTGAGACGGGTGATATCGGTGCCTTCAAATATAACCCTGCCTTTTTGGGGCTGATAAAAACTGTTGATACAATTCAGCAGACAGGTCTTGCCGGCGCCGTTGGGCCCGATAATCGAAAAGATTTCACCCTTTTTCACTCCGGTCGTAACGCCCGACAAGGCCTTCAGTCCACCAAAGCTCAAATGAATATCTTCGGCAAGCAGTTGGTAATTTTCAACGTCTTCCATTAGTCCGACCCGACACTTAACTCTACTTTGTCAAAAATTCAACTTTACTTCAGTTCTTTATTATAAAAGGTTGAGAAAGTGGAACAAACGAATGCCTAAAGTGATCTAAATTGCCTAAAATGACTAAAATCAAGGAATCGCTGCGCTCTATCTGTTATTATAAAATTGACAGAATACCACAATTTTAGCTCATTTTAGTTCATTTTAAATTTTAGCTCATTTATTTTACTAAAAGGACAACATGCTGAAATCATATCATCATATATTGAATCGTCAGTGAGACATGCCAGAATTACTTATCCACCGCTTTGATCATCACCCGGGTCTTCATCCGATAGCCCTTTCCATCTTTATACCGGATATCGGCTTCTATATCGATTTCTTCTTTATCGCCATAAAGCGCTTCTATTAGTTCTTTATAACGCTCGACAACAAATTTACGCCGCACCTTTCTAGTGCGCGTCAACTCTTCATCATCGGCATCAAGCTCTTTGTACAGCAGGACAAACCTTCTCACCTTGGCCACCTTCGGCAGGGAGTGATTGGTTTGGGCCACCTCTTTGGCAATCAAATCGTAAATCTCCTCTTTCTGGGACAGGTCGGTAAAGGTCGTATAAGCGAGTTGCTTGTTTTCCGCCCATTTACCCACATTGCCGGCATCAACGGAGATCATGGCAGCGATATAGGGTTTCTCCTGCCCGATGACCACGGCGTCCATAATGAAGGGCGAGAATTTTAATTTGTTTTCGATCAGTTGGGGTGAAAACCGGCTGCCGTCGGACAGTTTCATGACGTCGGCCATGCGGTCGATGATGACCACATGGCCGTCATCATCGAGGATGGCGGCATCACCGGAGTGAAACCAGCCGTCGATGATGGTTTTGGCCGTGGCCTCCGGATTTTTGTAATAACCTTTGAAAACCGTATCGCCTTTGGTCAAGAGCTCGCCAGTATCGGTGGTCTTTACTTCAATTTCGGGCAGGGGAACCCCGACCGTATCCAGGCGGATGTCGTCGGTGCGGTGGATAATGGTGGCTGCCGTAGTTTCAGTCGCACCGTAGGCCTGCTTAATTTTAACCCCGAGGGCTAAAAACATTTTAAAAATTTCAGGACCCAGTGGTGCACCGCCGGTGTATGCGTGACGCAATCGGGTCAAGCCGAAATAATTGTTGAGCGAGCGAAATAGCATCAGATAGGCTATCCAATTCAACAGCCTCCGTCCCGGCGACGGCTGCCGCTTTTCAAGCGTATCGTCGGCCATGCGGTATCCGACCGGCAAAAAGATTTTATACACATATCTTTTAATCCAGACGGCCTCCTGAATTTTGACCTGAATATCCGAACAAATTCTTTCCCAGATACGCGGTGGCGCCAGCAAAATGTGGGGTCCGATTTCACGGATATTCTCCTGAACAGTTTCTACTTTTTCAGGAAAATTCACGGCAAAGGCTTTGTACAGCGGCCAGTAAACACCGAATTGCTGTTCTCCGATCCAGGCAAAGGGAAGAAAAGAAACATATTCAAAATCGTCTTTGGCCGAATCCACCGCATCCTGCAGCCGAGCGACCGCCACCATGTTCTTTTGTGTGATCATGCTGCCCTTGGGAAGTCCGGTGGTACCGGAGGTATAATTGACCATACCAACATCATCCGGGGATACCTCGGCGACCAATTCATCGAAAAGATGGGGCTGTGCATCCGCCACCCGCCGGCCCGACTTTTGAATATCTTTAAAAAACGCAAGAATGGAATCCTCATAATGGCGCATGCCCTTGGGGTCGTCCACAATGACTTTTTTCACACCAGGGCAGGAGGATTTGAGTTCCAGTACTTTGTCGGCCTGCTCCTGGTCTCCTGCCACCAAAAAAATCGAATCCGAATGGTTGATGATATACTCCACCTGTTCCAGGTGACTGTCCGGATATATACCGACGATGGCACCCCCCAGCGCTTGAACGGCCAGTTCGGCGTATAGTCCCTGGGGACGGTTGTCCCCGGCGTAAGCAAGGTTGTTACCGCGTTTGAAGCCAAGCTGGCGCAGCCCCAGGGCAAAATCCCTCACATTTTCATAATAACCTTGCCAGGTCACAGACTGCCAGATGCCGAATTCCTTTTCACGAATGGCCACCCGTTTGTCACCGTAACGCTCGGCGTTTCGTTTCAGCAGGGCGGGGAGTGTCATGTTTTGATCGCTCATGGATATTTGGGTTGATTGTTCTTGTTGGAAGAGACTGTATTCTCCTTTAGGTGTAGATCCCGATTGGCTTGGTGTATTGCTATCAAGGGCAAGGTGTAGCCCTGCGGGGCAACAAGCACGCTGATAATTTATATGGGTTTCAGGTGTCAGCCCAGCCGCCGGCCAAAAAAACGGCCAGTCTAATCAAAGAAGAAACTCTAAAAAAACGAATAACGAGCAACGAGTGACGAATTAAGGAATTCTTTCTATTTTATTATTTAAAAGAGCAGAGCGAAGCGACATCCACAA
>CALZJV010000174.1 GCA_945787595.1 uncultured Desulfobacterales bacterium
TTGTGCCCTCGTGGCACCGCGAACCGCACCGGCACAGTGTATCACGGCATCCGCACCGTGAACCAGGCGACGGAGGCTTTCGGTGTCCTCAAGATCACCGTCGATCCACCTGACATCAATGTTAGCCGGTCGTTTATGGGTTGAAGCGGGTCGGATCAAAGCCTGTATTTTTCGGCCGGCGGCGGCTAGTCGCCGGGTCAAGGCGGCTCCGACAAATCCTGTCGCCCCAGTAATTGCAATCGTATCAACCATGGAATTATTTTGTACGCGTTCACAGGGCACATTTATGCCGTATAGGATTATTTGGAAAGATAAACCTTGCGCAGTCCCCGGCGCTTTGCGAGGTTACCATATCAATTTCGCCTGTTGTTCGAAAACACTTTTCCTGTACCGGTTGAATAAAAAATTTTGACCAGCTCTATAATTCATTGATTATAAGGTTTTTTGAGTTTAATTCCAGGCTAGACGGCCCGCTGGCGGAACGCTGTAGTGTAAAGGTTTTGGCTGAGTTCTGCTGCCTTTTCAGTTGCAATCCGTTTAAGGTACTCCTGACGTGCTCCTGAGCGAGATAGCTTTCCAGACGTCGTTCGGGGTAAGGTGTTTCGAGGTACCAACTCAATCAGGCAATCTATGCCAAACTCCTCGCGGATCAGGCCATGTAAGCGCTCCCGCAGGTGGACACGCTTCTTTTCATCGGATTCACGGCATTGAACCATCATGACGGCTTGCTCCTGTCCTGCCGGTCCTGCCGGGCATGTTACTGAGAAAGCCGAGGCGTCTCCTGTGCGTACTTCCGGTTGCTGTTCCGCTAGATACTCCAGATCCTGGGGCCAGATGTTGCGGCCGTTGATGATAATCAGGTCTTTTTCACGCCCTGTAATCACAATGCCGTTTCCAACTCGCGATATGCCAGATCTCCTGTATTCAGCCAGCCATCGGGAGACAAAACTTCCCGGGTGGCCTTGAGATCCCCAAAGTAACCGGACATGACGCTGGGCCCCCGAATATAGAGGGTGCCACAGTGCCGTTCCGGCAATACCTGCCCTTGATCATCCCTTACTTCCACTTCGTAGCCCGGTAATGGTGCCCCGCAATTGGTAAAAGCATTTGAGCGTACTGTCTCGTTTCTCTGGTTGGGATGAAGGGGCAGGGCTTTTTGCTCTTCAGCAAGAGCGGTGCCGTCGACATAGTCTACATCGGCACCCTGTCCCAATGGCGCAAAGCTGACTGCCAGGGAGCATTCGGCCATGCCATAGGACGCTACAAATGAACGCCTGTCAAATCCGCTGGGCGCCAGTAGATCGGCAAAATGCATCAGGGGTTCGGTTCGAATCGGTTCCGCTCCGACACCGGCAATCCGCCAAGCGCTGAGATCCAACTTGTCGACCTCATCATTGCTTACCCGGCGTGCGGTCAATTCGTAACCGAACGGCGGACTGAAAGACAGAGTTCCCCGATTTTGTGACATTAACTTCAGCCAAAGCCTTGGGCGCATGGCAAAGTCCCGGGTGTTTAGGTAGTCCACAGAAATTTGAGCGGCCATGGGCGACAGCACGAGGCCGACGAGCCCCATATCATGAAAATAAGGGAGCCATGATACCGCGCGATCCGCCGGTCGAATCTGGATGCCATATTTAAGGATGGCGAAAAGGTTGGAGAGCACGGCCTTCTGGGTGATCATCACCCCTCTCGGGAAACGGGTGCTGCCGGAAGTATACTGCAAGTAGGCCACCTCGTTCGGTTCCGATGGGTGCAATCGGATATTGGGTTCTGCGAGATCGTTGAAATCCTGCGGACTCCCCAGAAAACGCAGTTCCAATCCCTGAGCGGCCTCGGTCAGATATGGTAGAAATCCATCGGGTGCCATGGCAATATCCGCCTGGCAAATTTCGAGCAGTCTTTTCAACTGTGAGACATATGCTTTGCGACCGCCCAGATTGATTGAAGCCGGAAGCGGCACCGGTATCAAACCTGCGTACTGACAGGCGAAAAAGAAACGCATAAAATCCGGATGGGTATCAGCCACCAGGGCGACCCGGGAGCCGCGGTTTGCCCCCAGATCGATGAGACGACGCGCCAGTGACCGCGCGTCTTCGCGCAGTTGTGAATAGGGGAGTCTTTCATACAACTTGACTCCTGCGTGATAAAAATTATAACCGGTTTTTCCTTTGGCAGCGTAATCGAGTGCTTCTGCTAGCGTAGAAAAATCTGCGATTCTTAACGGCAGATTATTCGCCGCAGGTGTAGCATCCGTATTATCCATAGCAACCATAGCCTCCTTGATCTAATCAAGTGAATGCAGCGATTCAGTTTCCATTAAAACGTCACATCAACCCCCCCAACTGGGTTTGCCTCAACTTTATTGGTATTTTGACCATCTAAGATCCGGGCATTTCTACCTTTGGGTCGGCTTTTACCTGATTTTAAATCAAATGTCAAACATCTGACACAAAAATCAAATGTCAAACATCTGACACAAAAATCAAATGTCAAATATCTGACACGATAATTTGGTTTATTGAGCCGTTATTGAGTTTGACGGACGAATTCAATTGTAAGTTTTCTTGTTTCCTGGTGCTTGAACGACAAACATCCCGAGCTAAGCCCAATGCTTCGTTCTTCAATCATGTTTACCCGATCGATGCAAGCCAATTTAATTTATTATCAAATTAGCCACTTGGCGTTCAACAAAGCTGTTGTGAAAAAGCCTAACATGTATTTCCGAAACTGTAAAGCATCTGCACAATTTATGCCGGTTTTTTTTATGAGACAGAATAACTTGATTAATCCGTAATTCCTTGTTTTGGATCGGTCTTCTATTCGTTCTGAGTTTCAATTGTTCAGATATTGATTTAATGGTAATTCAATCAATTCTGGATGTCTAGTTTTTGTTAAAAAAAATATTTAAATATCATTATTTTTATAATATTAAAATTTTTTAAATTTATATATTCAATTAATTAAACATTTAAATTATTGAAGTGTTAATATTTCAATTATATTTATAAAACTCATTTTGTCAAGAGTTTTAAATATGAAAATTAAATAATTCGAATAATTAATTGTCAATAGAATATATTAATTGAACTCTTTGAAATTTTTATATTTTAAATAGTTGTGTCTTTAAAATCGGTGAAACACCACCGAGGTACAGATGTCGTCCGTGACTGAAATGATGATCTATGACATTTGCCTGTTGGAAACAATATTTTCGACCAGCTTCAAGTCGCTGACCGAGTCGACATCGACGGCTGCTTCCGGGCAAGGCAATACAACAGCACCCGCTTTGAAACCAAGACGGCGTGATATCCGATCCAAAGCTTCATTGAGCGACAGCCGACCCATAAGATAACGCGAAACCGCGATCCAGCCCAAAACACGGATCACGCGCAAGGGATTTTTACGCTGGTTTTCGACCCGACGCCAGAAATCCGCTGCCAGGCGAGCACGGGGGGTCAGAAAGGCAAACAGGTTGCAGCCGCAGTAAGCACCATCTTCCAGGTGGGTGGCGGTCCTTCGGGTCTGCGGATAGGCCGCTTTGACCGCTTCATGCCGCGCAATTCCCGCCACCACATCACAGTCCGTCGCCTGTGCTTCAGAACAAAAGTAGTCAACGATCCGGGCACTCAACAGGGCATGATCAGCAGTGGTCAACAGAACCGGGGTTTCATTCGGCAAGGTCTGCAGAACATGAAATGCACTTGAACTTGGAGTTGCTTGATTCTCAAACCATTCAATCCTTCCTGATGCGATAAGATTCCCGAGATCGGGTTCCTGGTCCACAACGGATTTGGGTGGGCCGCAGAGGATATATATGTTTACCACCTGAGATGCGGTGAGGGCATCCAGCACGCGAAAAACCATCGGTGTACCGCCGACAGGGGTTAAGGACTTGCAGCGCACGCCGGCGGCCTTGGTCACCGGATCATCCGGTCCGCGATCTGCTGCAAGCACCACTGCGGTAAATTTAGGTTGGGGATTTTTCATCGCTCTGTTTAGTGGGATTGGGGGAATTCCTAAAGTCGTTTACTATATATTCGATAGGTTTTATAGATACGGCCGTTCATAGTCTCGATAATGTTGCGCATTCCCTTATTGTCCTCAAGTATCCAGGAAAGTTCGATTTCCCTTATTCCAAGCTTGAGGGCAGGTTCCTGAATCTCGTTGATCACCGCAAAGGCCAGCGCAGCGCCCAGCAGGGTGTCATGATAACGGCGACGGACGCCCATCAAAGGAATGCGTGCGGTTTTGGGATATTTCACTTTAAGGCGCCATAGCATCTTCAGCCAGCCAAAAGGTAAAAGTTTTCCGTTAAGATCTCGGATGACCTCATTGAGGTTCGGCAGAAGCACTGAAAATGCGGCCGGTTCGCCATCCACCTCGGCAATGCTGATAAGCTTTTCATCGACTATAAATTTTAAATCGTTTCCCAGGTGTTCAAATTCCGCGTCTGTGAAAGGGACAAAACCCCAGTTATCCGACCAGGCATCATTGAAAATGTCCTGTATAATCTGCAATTCTTTGCTGAAATGAGATTTTTGCAACGGTCGTGTGTGCACCCGATTTTTTGCCCGGGTCGCTATTTTCTGTATCGTTTCTAATGGCGCAAAATTAGGGTCGAAGAGGTAAGCCAGAAGATCTTTTTCCTTGCGATACCCGTTCTCCTCAATTCGATGGGCATAATAAGGGCGCGCATGACCCATCATCACCGATGGTGGGGTGTCGAAACCGTCCACCAACAACCCCAACTCCTGGTTGATGGACAGATTAAACGGGCCTGAAATTCTTTGCATTTCCCGTTTTCGTAGCCATGCTTCTGCAGTTTCCAACAAAAGCTGAAACGTTCGGGCGTTGTCTTCTGATTCCAACATCCCGAAAAATCCGGTGGCGTTCTGGTGGCGATCAAGATAAAGTCGGTCAATTTGAGTATTGATGCGCCCCACGGGGTTCCCGTTCCGAATAGCTATCCATGAACAATATTTTGCATGATCGAAGTAGGGATTCTTAGGTGAAAGCTGCATTCGCCGCTCCAGCAATAGTGGAGGAACCCACATGGGGTCGTCCATGTAGAGAGACCATGGCAGGCGAATGAAATCATTTATGGCGCTTTTCCCCTCCACTTTTACAACCCGAAGTGATTCGTCTATTTGTTTTTTAGAATTCTGCTGTGGCTTAATCGGCGGCATGTTATTTGGATTTGATGGGATTTTGAAAGTGATGACAAACATCCTATAAATTTAATCTGCGGCATGATACACGGGTTGTTTATAGAGGTCAATATCGAAAATGGTATCTTTCCGGGAAACGTCAACGATGATAATAACCCAGCAAGATTGAAGCAATTCACGATCACCGTTACGGGCCTGAAATCCCAAATCCCAATACCCAAATTCCAAATAATATCCAAATTCTAAAGTCCAATGACCCAAACATTCTGGTGACTTATCTAATGTTTGACGGCCGTTTTGGATATTTTAAATTTTGAGTTTCGGTCATTGGTATTTATTTGGGATTTGGTATTTGATGCTTGGAATTTCCATGATTTTAAATTAAAAAAATATTATTATACCCAATCAGGTATCTGGTGATATGACCTGGCCTTGAGGCACCCGGCAGGTTTAACCGAATCGATTATAGTGCCGATATAACCCTTGAAGGAGAGAAACGGGTTGTGGATTGCGCTTGCACAATGTGGTTTGCTGTGAAACTGGTCGCTCATTGATCAAATGCTCAATTCAAATTAATTCTATTTAGCAATATTACAAAAAACTAATAATTTAATAATAGAAATATTAAGAGATTACTAATTTTATGTTAAGAAACTCTTTACAAATCATATTTTTTGTATTATAAATACTTTTCAACCACATGTAATAGAATCGGGAAATCTGGCCAAGAGGGGCTGATGAAAAAAAACATGGAATCGCTGATTTATGATATGGCTTTCAGGGTGCGATTATTTATCGCCTCTAAAATTTCTGAAAATAAAGTGGGTGATTTAACTGACCGTGAAAGCTTGATAATTGAGTTGATTGGGATGAAAGGCAGCATGAGCATATCCGAAATTGGAAACTTATACCCGACGGTCAGCAACAGTACGATTTCCACGACAATAACAAAACTCTGGAAAGATAAGCAACTTGTTGATAAAAGGATACTGCCTGAAAATCAACGGGTGACCACTGTAACCTTAACCGAAAAAGGCAAAAAAATATTATCGGAAATCAGGCGTACCCAGTCCGACGTTTTCAGTACGGTAACAGAATCCCTTGGTCTATCTCCCGATCAAATCGTAAATTTTCAGGAAATTCTAGAACATGCCATTGTTTTTTTCGATAAATCGCTGGGGCTTGAATTCAACAAGAAAAATTGATAATACATTTGAAACACCCGTGCGTTTCTACTCTGATGCATCATGATTAATAACTACCATGAGATGTAAATGGAAATTACCCTATGAAGGCTGTAATTTTAAGTGCAGGGCAGGGCAAACGGTTGCTGCCGCTGACTACTGATTGCCCCAAGTGCATCCTACCGGTTCGGGGCCGATCTTTAATTGAGTGGCAAATTGACGAACTTGCTAAATGCGGAATTGACCAGGTAACCGTTGTTTTAGGCTTTCGTGCAGACAAAGTCGAAAGAATTTTGCGCGAGCGCTATGGTTCGCATCGTGTAAAAACCATATACAACGCCGCTTACGCTGTGTCGGATAACCTGGTCAGCTGCTGGGCTGCACATGATGAGATGCGCTCAGACTTTGTATTACTTAATGGTGATACCTTGTTTGAGGCGGCCGTGATGCAATTCCTCCTTGATACGCATGATCGCCCGGTGACTGTGGCCATCAGTCATAAAAGCGATTATGATGCTGATGACATGAAGGTTGAATTGGACGGGCGCCGACTTGTGAAAATAGGTAAGGATCTTTTACCGGATCAAGTCGACGGAGAGTCCATCGGAATGATCCTGTTCCGCGGCCAGGGACCGAGGTTGTTCCGCATAGCTCTGGAAAGGGCTTTGCGGATCCCTTCGGCACAGAAGAAATGGTATTTGTCGGTGATTGATGAAATGGCCCGGTCGATGCCAGTGTGGACCTGCTCAATGAAAGGTTTACAGTGGTGTGAAGTCGATTACCATGAGGATCTCAAACTGGCCGAAAAAGTCGTATCAGCCTGTGGCGGCCGCCGGAAGGATGGGGCCGACGATCTCACCTTTCAGACAACTGGGGTCACACTGAAATAACTCCCATCTGGGGTGGTGAAAAGGGCTGAAACCCGAACACTGACACCTACAATTCCGATTGAGCGTTCTGAGCCCATTTTGTTGAAGAACGCTTTTTTAAATGGTCAGAAATGATTATCGACCGTTATATAATGCGGGAAATCATCAAACCGACAGTAGCGGTATGTGCGATACTGATCTTTATTTTTGGATGTTACATGGCAACCCGTTTCCTGGTAGACGCCCTCAGTGGTCAATTGCCGGGCACCACAGTCCTCATCTTAATCCTGCTCAGAATTGCTATCGCTCTGGAGGTGCTGCTGCCCACCACGTTGTATTTGTGCGTGGTGGTTGCCCTTGGGAGGCTGTATAAAGATTCCGAAATGACCGCCCTTTTTGCCTGTGGTGTGAGTATGGGCCGGGTTTTACGGCCTGTCTTGTACACTGCCGTGGTGATGGCGGTGATTGTTGCCAGTTTATCGCTTTTCATTCGACCCTGGGCCTACAAGCAGTATTATCGAATAAAGGCGCATGCAGAGGCGAATTTTGATCTCACGCGCATGAATGACGGGACGTTTTACGAAACTGAAAACGGAGCGCGGGTCATTTATGCTGAAGAGGTGGACCACCAGCAGGATCTGGCCGGACGGGTCTTTATTCGAACAGAACGCGACGACACTTTGCAGGTTATCTACGCGAGGCAAGCCAATCAATCCATAGATCAAGCAACCGGTAAACAGATTCTGGTATTTGCCGATGGCTATCTCTATGAATTTTCCCGCACTGGAAAAGAAGGACGTGTCATCCAATTCGAACAATCCGCAATGCCCCTTGAACCCAAAGAGAACCTTCGTCAAAAGTATCGAGTCAAGGCAGCCTTAACCGGGACTCTCGCTCGGTCGGACGACAGTGAAGAAATTGCCGAATTTCAGTGGCGGCTCTCCACGCCGTTGGCCACCGTACTGTTGGCGTTGATTGGCGTCCCCTTAAGCCGTTCATCACCCCGCCACGGTAAATACGCTAAAATCTCGACGGCCGTGGTGATTTTTGCAGTATATTACAACCTCAGCGCTTTGACCAAGAAATGGGTCGAACGGGGTGTCCTTGACACCATTCCCGGAATCTGGTGGATCCAATTGCTGCTGGCAGGGTTACTGCTGGTTCTTTTATGGCAGCCGACCATGGCGTTCCGCTGGCGAGGAAAATAATGCAAATTGGGTGAAATCTCTCAATGCCCGCCATTTGTGGTGCGTTGTTTCGCCGCCGGAGGATCAAAAGATGATTTTGGCCGGCATTTTTTAACTCTTCATCCAATGAAAACTCTTGATCGCTACATTGGCATTAGCTTTCTGCGTAGCTTTGTACTGATAATTATTATACTGGTTGCGCTGTTCAGTTTCCTGGAACTGGTGTCCCAGCTGGATGACGTCGGTAAAGGAAATTTTCGCATCTATGACGTTCTGGTCTTCATTTGCCTCACAATGCCAAGACGCATGCTCGATCTGATGCCCATAAGCACGTTGCTTGGCAGCATTATCGCGCTGGGATTGTTGGCCGATCACAGTGAGTTGCTGGCCATGCAGGCCGGTGGTATGTCGATCCAACGGATCTGCGGGTCGGTGCTTGCCGCCGGTACACTCCTCATCCTGTTGACCGGCATGTTGGCAGAGATGGTTGTCCCTCCGCTGGATCAGCTGGCCCGCAAACGGCGCGCTCTGGCAATTTCCGGTACCGGTATTACTCTGACAAAGCAAGGTTTCTGGGCCCGACGAGGATTTATTTACATTCATGTTGGAAAAACACTATACGGTGGAATTGCGGCTGATCTGGATTTATTTGAGACGGATGAAAAGGGCCGTTTAAAGGTGTTTACCCACGCTCGTGAGGCCAACATTCAGCCTAACGATCAATGGGTTCTCAGGGACATTACCCGGAAGATTTTCACCGAACAAGGCATTACAACACAGCATTTGCCAAGCCTGATTTTGAACTCATTTTTAAGCTTGGATCAGGTTGATGTGCTTGAGCTTCCGGCCGACAGTCTTTCGTCCGTCGACCTTTACCGGTATATTGGGGCTATGCGTGAGAGTGGACAAAATGCAGATCGCTATGCACTGGCCCTGTGGCGTAAGTTAAGTGTGCCCCTGACGACAGGGGCCATGGTATTGCTTTCGCTGCCGTTCATATTCGGCTCTACCCGTATAATCACGGTAGGAAAGCGGATAATGATAGGTTCTTTTGTTGGAATTGTATTCTATTTTGGCGATCAATTAATCGTACATCTGGGGCTGTTATTGAGTCTTACGCCGGTTATTACGGCCATGACACCGGTCATATTGATCTCCGGTATTGCGCTTTGGCAGTTACGGAAAATTGTCTAGAAATATATGGTGTCAGGTCTCAGGTTTCGGGTGTCAGGTATGGGATCAAGGTGCAAGGCTCAGGGCATAAGCGCAGGGGAAAGAGGTTTGAGGTAGCGGTTTGGGTAAGCGTGAATATCGAATATAAAATGTCGAAGGAATTTATTCTGGTTATCTTATAAAAAGGGCAGAGCGCAGCGATTCTATATTTCGATATTTTGCGGTTCGCTTTTCGGCCATGCAGAGTCCTATGGGGGGGTTTAGGTTTCCGTGCTTCCAATATTGCTCCTGAAACCTGACACCAGACACCTGAAACCCTCCGGTTTCTATAAATGCTGTCAGATAAATGTCAGCAATGGTCTATAGTTTGATACTGAACCGCTGCTCACTTTGCCTGATAAAACGGTTTTCATCAGGCGAATAAATGCGCACCTGAAGCCTGACGTTCCAGTCGTCGCCGCCGGGTGATATATGGTAGAGGCAATAGCGGGCGCGACGTTCCGGCTGGCGGTCCAGGGCCGTGATCGATGGCGCACCCATAACCAGGACACTGCCGGACGGAGTCTTCAGATAGCCTTGGTGCGCACGATGCGTATGGCCGTGCAAGATCAGCTCCGCCCCAAAGCGGGTGAGAAGCGACTGCAAAGCGGGCGCATCGGTTAGGCGTTTGCGCCAGCTGACCGTGCCGGAGACAGGAGGATGGTGAATCAGTATGACTCTAAAATACTTTTGCCGGGCGGTTTGAGACAGGATTTTCTCCAGGCGATGCAATTGTAAAGTGCCGATGCTGCCTACAGCCAGATGCGGTGCACTGGGTTGGGCTGTGCATACGCCAATTATGGCAACACGGCCGCGGATACGCAAGCAGGGAAAGATGCGGTCCATATTTTCTACGTTATGGTCATCATCTTGCGGGGTATCTGAATGCATATACTCGGTCCAGTGTGCCATGGTTTTATGCCAGTCGGTATTGACATACGTGTCGTGGTTGCCGGGAATGACGGTAACCTGTGACGGGAGCCCTAATGACTGCAGCCATTGCCTGGCTTTTTTAAATTCAGCCGATAGGCTCAGGTGGGTCAGATCGCCAGTGACGGCAATGTGATCGGGTTTGGTCTTTGCAAGATCTGCCTGCAAAGCTGACAGAACACTGTCTCCGTGCCTGGCACCGCGGTGCAGTTTCCACCTTAAATACCCAAACAGGCGTTTGCTTAATAAGTCCCGAGTTCTGATAGCATTCATACACGAAATATGCGGGTCGGAAAGATGGGCCAGGGTTATGGTTGACGCTGATGATGGGCCGTCATCTATTGGGGAGAGAGAACCGGTGATATGGTGGTTATCAGAATTTATAGAGACCATTTGCGATTAATATAGTAAGTGGGACCATATTGCAACTGACCTCCGAACATTGACTATTGAATATTGCAGAATGAATAATTAAGGATTTTAATCTATTTAATTGTTGTTCTGGCGTTAGTCATTAAGGAAGGTAATAATAAAACAGATAAAATACCACAAATATTCAATTCCGGCTTATCCGGGATAGGATAGGACACTTTATATGTCGACATACGCTCATTTTATTAATGACAGCCCGGTAAAACTCTGGGGATTAACCTCTCGTCAGCGCAAATTGCGAGTGTTAAGGAGTGCCGGCGTGACAGACATTGCGGATGATTTGACCACTGTGCCGGAAAATAGTTCGGCCCTGCTGTTAAGGGGTGATTACCTGTTTGATGACCGTGTGATCCACTACCTGGTACAAACACCGGATGTTCTTTTGAAGATTTCACAAGCACCAACCGATACATTTGTTGCCGCCCATGTTGCCACCGGACAAGCCCCAGAAGCGATTGGTATTATTGATGGAACCGCCACCACGGGCTCTATCCCGGGCGTTCGGACCGAGACCCTGAAAACCCTGTCCATATCTTTCCAACAGCAGCTGCTCAAGTTTGAACCACCTTTTGTGTTGCCGATTACACCTGAGGCTAAGCGTTTTTTGGAACGAAGACTTTTTGACTGGTCCTACAAAGGGGTAACCGACCTGATCACCAAGTGGGTTTGGCCTCGCCCGGCTCAATGGGTTGTCGGTCAGTGTGTACGCTTTGGACTCCGGCCGAATCATGTCACCATTATAGGCCTGCTTCTGGTCATATTGGCCGGTCTTTTTTTCGCCTATGGCCGGTATGGCTGGGGATTATTGGCGGGCTGGTTAATGACTTTTTTAGATACTGTCGACGGTAAGCTGGCTCGCGTCACCGTTACCTCCAGCAAGTTTGGTCACTATTTCGATCACCTCATTGACTTGATCCATCCTCCAATCTGGTACATACTCTGGGGGCTGGGATTGGGAGCATCCCAGTTTGATTTTATCGGATTGTCAATTAATGCCGTATGCTGGTTGATCGTGATCGGCTATGCTGTGGGGCGGTTGGTGGAAGGGGTGTTTCTGGCATGGTTGGGTAAGTTCGGAATTTTTTGCTGGCGTCCGATCGACTCCTATTTCAGGCTGATTACCGCCCGGCGCAACCCATGCCTGATTTTATTGACTGCCGGCACCCTTATCGGGCATCCCGATTGGGGATTGATCGTGGTGGCAATCTGGACTGTGGTGACCAGTGTATTTCTCCTTGGCCGCCTGTTGATGGCATTGATAAGGAATCAGACCGCCGGATCGGTAAGATCCTGGTTTTTGGATATCGATCAAACCAAACAGAAACAACCGCTGGCGGTAAGGCTGTTTACGCATAAAAAAAAATGGGATGAAAGTTAAAAGCCACGTCATGCTGGATTTTCATGACCCTAGCCGGTGCCAAAAGGGAAGGTGGAGGCCAGATGTTACCTGATTTTTTAAGGTCCGGGCGGAGACCGCGCATCGGTGTCGTCATCAATCCACTGAGCGGAGGAAATCTTAACGGTCTGGGTGACATCCGGCGCGTCATCAACGATTATCCTCAGGTCGTCCATTGTGACGTTCAGACGCCACAGGACGTGCTGACGGCCTTGAGGGATTTTGCCAACCATGAAGTCGATCTTGTGGCGGTCAACGGTGGCGACGGTACTGTACAGGCAGTGTTGACCGCCCTTTTTCACCATCGGCCGTTTGAAATCCAGCCACTTCTGGCGGTGCTGCAATCGGGCACTACCAGCATGACCGCCAGGGACGTCGGTTTTTCCGGATCCCGGGTAAAGTCATTGGAAAAGTTGTTTCGCTGGGCCGCCATCGGAACCGGTAATCCCCGGGTGATAGACCGTCCGGTTTTGCGGGTGCAGGCACCCGGTCATCAGACTCGTTACGGAATGTTTTTTGGAGCCTCTGCCATCTATCAGGGAATTCAATACTTTCATAGAAAACTGAATACCAAAGGTCTAAGAGGTGAGGTCGGTCCCGGTTTGACGATCCTCCGGTTTTTATGGTCGGCGGCCCACCGGGGCAGTGACTTCATACCGCCTGTGCCCGTTACCGTCACGCTGGATGAACACCCACCGCAGCAATTTGATTCCTTTGTGGTTCTCGTCAGCACCCTGGAAAGATTGTTTTTAGGGCTTTATCCCTTCTGGGGTAGTGAATCCGGTCCTTTGCATTACACCGCCGTCCGTGCTCGTCCGCGGCATTTGTTGCGGGCACTGCCGTCGGTATTACGAGGCCGCAGCGGTGCCCATGGAAGCCCGGAAAATGGTTTCTACAGTCATAATTCTCATGAAATAAAGCTGAACCTTACCAGCGGCTTCACATTGGACGGACAACTCTATACGCCCGAGAATAGACAGGAACCCACGGTGGTGCGATATGGCGGAACAGCTACTTTTTTAGGGATTTCATAATGGATATTCCTTCCCAGCTAATTGCCACGATCAGCCGCCGGGCCGAGCAGTCAGCTTCGCCGGCGGTGCACCTCTTGATCGATGAAATTCTGGTGCGTCACGGCCAGGCTGCCCAGGCGGTCTTGTTTTACGGTTCCTGTCTGCGCACGGGAGATGACCTTGAAGGATTGGTGGATCTCTACTTGCTGGTGGACCGCTACCGTGCAGCCTATACGAGCCGCGTCCAGACTTTTTTCAACGTGTTGCTGCCGCCTAATGTTTATTACCTTGAGCGAGAGTTTGAGGGACAGGTTGTGCGGACGAAATATGCGGTTTTGTCCCTGGCGGATTTTCAAAAAGGAACATCAAAGCGCTGGTTTCATTCTTATCTTTGGGGGCGCTTTTGCCAGCCCACCGCCTTGCTTTACGCCCGCAATCATGAAGTCGCCAGATTGATAGAAGAGGGGTTTGCGCAGTCCGTCTTAACTTTTATCCGGCGTGTGCTGCCCCGGGTCAACTCCGATTTTAGCGCCCGGCAGATGTGGCACCGGGGATTAGAGCTTTCTTACCAGGCCGAGCTCAGAGCTGAGCGGCCGGAAAAGCGGGCCCGTTTGTTTGATGCAGCGCCTGATTATTATGAAAAAATTACCCGCATCGCCATGAATGCCGTTGTCTTTCCCGTTGAGATTATTAATAGTACAGATGGTATATCCTATCGCGCGCGGATTCCTGCTCGGGTCCGAATTTTGAGCCGACTGACATGGGGACTGCGATCTATCCAGGGAAAACTGCTTTCTGCATTGAGACTGCTTAAAGCCATGGCCACCTTTGAGGGCGGTGTGGATTACATTTTGTGGAAGATCGAACGGCACTCGGGGGTTACGGTGGATATCGAACCACGGCTGAGGGACCGTCCGCTATTGGCGATGTGGGTATTATCGTGGCGATTGTACCGGCGTGGAGGGTTTCGATAGATAATCTCGCGTTTCATCAGATCTTTTTGCGCACCAATTGACGAAGAGATCCGAGTCCAATCAACGGGCCGATTGCCAAAAAGAGAAAAAGATAATCAGACGGGATGACGGGAATCAGCGACGTCATCAGCTGGATGCTATTTTCATTCCCACCGGATAAATGCCAGCCAGAAAGATCCCGGTCATGCCCCTCAAGACCATTAAAAAGATAAAGCCGTCAGCGATAAGATAGATAAGCAAATTTGTGAAAGCTCCCAGGAGCGAGCAAAAAAAGAACACCTTGCGGGGTGAAAATCGGTCTGAGACGGCAAGGACGGCAAACCAGAGGGATGTGCCGCTAAACTGAGAAAAAATGATGATCGGCAGAATCCAGGCGGGTCTTTTTTTCATATTAAACTGTTTCCAATGCCTGCTGCAGATCCCAAATCAACACTTCAGTCTTTTCGACACCCACGGACAGCCGAACGAGACTCTCACTGACACCGGCTTTGGCTCGATTTTCGGGGCTCAATGCGGCGTGGGTGTTGGTGATGGGTTGATTTGCCAGACTGGTTACGCCGCCAAGACTAGTTGCCAGTTTTATCTTTTGCAGGTGATCCATAAAACACCTGGTCCGATCGAAATCAGCATCTATTTCAAAGCTGAGCATACCCCCGAAACCGGTCATCTGACGTTCGGCGATTTTATGATCGGGATGGGATGTCAAGCCCGGATAGTGGACAGCTTTTACTTTATCCTGGGTTTCCAGGAATCCGGCAATTTTTATCGCATTTTCATTTTGGCGTTGAATGCGCAGATCCAGCGTTCGCATGCCCCGCAGGGTTAAAAATGCCGACATCGGATCCATCACCCCGCCCAGGATTTTCCGATAACTCCAGATTTTATCAAAATGCTGGTGGTTGCAGCAGATAAAGCCTGTGGTTACATCATGATGTCCACCGAGATATTTCGTGCCGCTGTGCAGGACCAAATCTACTCCTAAATCGATAGGATGCTGATTGATCGGTGATGCAAAGGTTGAATCGAGCAGAACAATGGCGCCTTTTTGATGGGCTGCTGAGGCCAACGGTTCGATATCAACAATGCGCAGGAGAGGATTCGTGGGTGTTTCCAGGTAGAGGATCGATAATCCTTTGTCGATTTCTTCTATAATTTCCTCCGTCTTCCAACAATTGATAAAAACCGTTGGGACATCCAGGTTCGGCAAGACATCATTTAAAAACTCAAACGTGCCGCCATATAGCTCCTGCATGGCCACGATTCTGCTTCCTGTCTGGATATTCGCCATGATGGCTGTGGTAATGGCCGCCATGCCCGAACCGAATCCCAGGGCACAGTCATAACCCTCTAGTTCCGCCAACATTTTTTCCACTTCCATGACCGAAGGATTGTCCCAGCGCGAGTAGATGTATCCGCTGCGATTTTGGACGACATCAATGAGATCATCCGATTTATCAAATTGGTATGTTGCGGTCAGATACACCGGTGATATGACGGGTTTTCCCTTCATTCTATTTTCTCCTTTTAAAGAGTAATCGGTCAGCTATTGTTTTGAAATTAGTATCTTTTCTTTGTGACTTGGTGTCTTCGTGGCTGAACTGTTTCATAATTATTAATAAATTTCGAGCGTTTTGGGTCCTACTGCGGGCACGGTAATGGATGTGGATAAAATTATTCAATCCTTATTACAACTCAGAAGACGAGTCCTGAACCCG
The DNA here is from genome assembly GCA_945787595.1 of uncultured Desulfobacterales bacterium. The sequence continues at coordinate 16,081 of CALZJV010000174.1, forward strand.
TTTTTATTTAAAAATGATATTATTGTCAACGAGAGTAGTCCGCCACCCACTGGACGACAGCATTATTAACAAACTAGAACGTAAGAAAAGCAGACATGGTTGTGATCTTTTTTGTCTCACCAACGGGCAGGGGATAATGACCTGCTGGCCGCCAAATTCATCGATGACGGCAAACGTTTATGGCTTCTCGACTGGGATTATGCGGGCTACAACACAGCATTTTTCGATCTGGCCAATCTGTCTTCGAACAATGAGCTATCTCCGGAACAGGAAGATTGGATCCTAAAGGCCTACTATCAGCAACCGGTGACAGACAGACTACGCCGCCGTCTTGCAGCAATGAAGTGTGCATCACTATTGCGTGAGACCCTATGGAGCATCGTCTCCGAGATACACTCAACCCTGGATTTCGATTACGTGAGCTACACCCGGAAAAACCTCTCTCGCTTTGAGAACGCTTTTGAAGCATTTCGACGAATGTTTTGATACAGCATCCTCGACTTTTGCTACATCAGGGTGAACTCAACTATCAATTAAATTTTTGGAATAATTCAACCAGTATTCTATTGGCAAAGCCGCACCATTTATGCTAATTCCGGAAATCGATGCGTTTGTCGCTTTCTGACCTTGTTTTTGCGGCCTAGCGCCAGACATGAACCCCATTCATTCAAAAACACAGGAAACAGCACAAAGGTGATGCAGCCTTTTTCCGCCTATTCACGTCTTCTCTTCCCGGTCATCGCTAGTGCGGGCGCGGTCGGTTTGAGCATCGGCCTGATTATCCCCCTGACATCTATCGTGCTGGAGCAGCGGGGCATACCGATCATCGCCATCGGCCTCAACGCGACGATCTATTCGCTGGCAATTCTACTGGCTGGTCCGTTTCTGCCCGCTATCATTCATCGGATCGGCCTGCTAAAATCCATGTTTGCAGGGGCGCTCCTCTCCGGTGTATTTGTTATCGGCCTCTGCCTGGATGATTCGCTGTGGCTCTGGTTGACGCTTCGGTTTTGTATGGGCTTTTCCGGCGGCATGCACTGGGTGGGGAGCGAAGCTTGGATCAACGAGATGACCCTCGAACAGCACAGGGGGCGGATCGTCGGTGCCTACACCACGATCTGGAGCATGGGGATCGCTGCCGGTCCTCTCATATTGAAATTCATCGGTGTAAACGGCGCACTTCCCTTTCTAGTGAGCGGATGTCTCATGGCCGGTGCCGCACTGCCCTTGCTGGTGGTGCCCAAGGTCGAAAACAACCACATCGGCCCCGCACGCCAGCTGGTTCTGCGGACGGTCTATATCGCGCCCGTTGGCATAGGGGCGGGATTTTTGAGCGGCTTTCTGGAAACAGCCGTTTTGGCTTTGCTGCCGATTTACGGCCTTCACAGCGGAATCGAAACCGCATATGCCCTGATACTCGTTTCTCTTTTTGCCGTCGGCAGCTTCGCGATCCAGCCGTTTATCGGCTGGATCGCCGATAAGGTCACCTTTAAAACCATTGCGATTTTCGTCGCCGTTGTTTCGTCCCTAGTTGTGCCGTTCCTTCCCTTCTATTTGCACTTGCCGATCTTGACCGGATCGTTGCTCTTTGTCTGGGGCGGTTCGGTTGGCGGCTACTACACACTGGGCATGCTGGCAAGCTCCATGTTCGTGATGGCCTATACCGCCGGCATGGTCTTGGGGCCCCTCTTCTGCAGCGCTTCCATGCAGGTGGCCGGCCCCTCCGGTCTTTTGGTCCTACCTGCAATCGCCCCGGCCTTTTTCATTTTGCTGGTCCTGAGACGGGAAGATGCGGCGGCACACGGCGAGAACAGAATATAGCTACTGGTAACGTCCGAAGGCGATTATCTCCCAGACGACAGCTTCCTAAATCATGATGATAAATGCCACTGCGTAACCAATGTCATATGGAATGTTACCAGATAAAATAAAATTTTGTTTATTCAAGGAGGTTAACATCTGATAAGCGGGTTTGATTATTGATCCGATCGCAATCCGGGCGACAACATAGCGGAGATTACCCAACCCTTGATGGTTTGAGTAATTTTTTGTCAACTTTTCCGACGGCGGTTAAAGGGATTTCCTCTACGAATTCCATAATTTTTGGGATTTTGTACGGGGCCAAGTTCTCTCTAAAATAAGCCGTAAGTTCACCTTCCAGAGCATGAGGAGACATATTCCCGTATTCCGCTGTGAGTTGGATAATGGCTTTGACCAGTTCGCTTCCGGGTCGCTCAGGGTTGGGCACCCCCACAACGGCACCGAAGGCAACAGCGGGGTGTTCGAAGAGGACTTCCTCCACCTCTCTGGAAAACACCTTAAATCCGCCTACGATTATCATGTCCTTTAAACGGTCCACGATGTTCAAATACCCATCTTCATCCATCCTGGCCACATCTCCCGTGAATATCCATTTCTGCTTTTCAAAATTCCGCAAGGTACGTCCCGTTGCCTCGGGCAAATTGTAGTATCCATTCATGATTTGGGGACCCTGGGCAATAAGCTCCCCTTCCTCACCAATGGGGATCTCCTGTTTACCATTCTCGAGATCTACTATTTTGATGCGGGTGGACTGAAGGGGTATGCCGACCGACCCGGTCTTCTTTTTTCCTTTATACGGATTCATCGTAAGAATAAACGTCTCGGTAAGCCCGTAAACCTCCACAATCTTTTTTTCGCCCACCACAGGTTCAATTTCCGCCATCAACTCAGGTGCTAAAGGTGCGGCACCGGACAAACATATCCTGCAAGAAGAGAAATCAAGGGTTTTGAACATGGAGTCCAGAAGAAGCATTCGGTAAAGGGAAGGAACGAAGGCCATTATACTGGGGCGGTGGCGGGCGATCTCATTGCATATGTATCGCGTATCGCGAGGGTTGGGGATGATGATCTGAGTATGGCCCATGCTCATCGCAGTCATTCCGAGGGCCAGCCCCGCCAGATGGCTAAAGGGAAATGCCGGAAGGTAGACTTCGGAACCCCGTTGAACCTTCAACCACTGATTGCACTGCAGGATATCGGCGACCACATTTCGATGGGTCAGCATGGTTCCTTTGGGCGGACCGGTGGTTCCGCCCGTATACTGTATGAGACAGACATCTTGGGATTTTGCTCTGTGCAGGAGCCTCTGCGGCTTAAAATCCTGCAGAATATCCATGAATCCTAAAAATTTCTTACCTGACCGCCCAACCAACTTGGGAGAGGATGTTGTGTTTGTGGTGGCAAAATCCGCTAGATTGCATACGATAACATGGCTCAAATTGGGGACTTGATGTTGGATCTTTAGAAACTTATCTGCGAGCGTTGATTCAACAGTTACAAGCAGCCTGGCTCTGCAGTCATTGAGCTGGTAGACCATCTCCCTGGAACTGAGCAGGGGCGAGAGTCCTGTGGGCAGGCAATTGGCTCTGAGAGCAGCCGTATGGGCGATAAGAAATTGAGGCGTGTTGGGAAGATTGATCGCCACAACATCCCCCGGGTGGTAACCGGTTTGTGAAAGAAATGAGGCAAAGCAATGGGAAAAACGATCGAGATCATGGAAGCTTAGAGATGTCTCCAAAAACTGGCAGGCCGTTTTTGTCGGAAATTCATCAAAGACCCTCTCCAGGAGTTCAAGATACGTGATATCCGGGATAGTGATTTCCGCCGAGACCCAGCTATCATAGGATTTCAACCAGATTCTATCATCTTTGGTCATTACGGGTTCCACCTTTTAGGCCGTATCCCCCGGCAATAGAGGATGAACAATGATACGGGGGGAAAGGTGCCCCAGGAATTAGCCGGGGCACTCTGCTGTAGTTCTATTATCATGCTCGGATTCAAATGCTGACAAAACCCAAGCCCAGCTCTTCCAATCTTGCCTTGGTGGGGATACCGTCATGGTCCCAGCCGCGATCAGCATAATACTGATTCAAAAGCTTGTTAATTCCATCTTCTGTCAGAACAGCGCCCTTGGCGGCCCCTACCGAAAGGGCCTCCTTGTACATCCGTGGCGGAACGGTGTCGTCCGTGCGGTCAAAGCCATTGGCCACATTGAAGCTGCGCTCCAAGGTGTAAATGCGCTCCGCACTTTTCCAGTAATCAGCCATGCTGAAACGATAACCGGTGGCCGCATTGAGCAGAGCATTCATGGTATCGGACTTGAACCCGGCCAATTGCGGGAAAAGACAAATACCCAGGGAGTCATTCATCACACGGGTATTCTGGGTGGCGATGTCTGTACCGGTAAGGTGGTCGGCCCCACGGTTGGCGGTGAGATAAGTTGTTTCAAAGTTCTTTAAGGCCCTCGTATTCCAGGCCGCCCATCCCTGACCCTTGGTTTCGATGGCGAAGTCCTCGCAATCCTTGCCCCAAGCATCTACCAGGGCTCGGAGATTCCGGCCGAGAAGCTTTCCGCAGCCCTGACCATAGGCCACTTTTTTCTGGATCGCCAGCATGGCATCCACATCACCCCATTTCATGGGGATGCCGTCCAGGTCAGTCGCTTGGATAATCCCTTTTTCGTAGGCTTCCATTAAAAAGCCAAGAACGTTGCCCATGGAGATATAACAAAGCCCATAGTCATCGGACGCAGAGGTGTTGGCCATCCACCCGGCGAGATCTCTAACACCGCAGTTGGCACCCATCATGACGCCCTCATATTCGGGACCGTCATGGGTCATTCCGGAGAAGCGGCCTTTGCGGATCACACCTCTGTGCAAACAAGCGATGGGGCACATGTAACAGGCATCATCGCCGACCCAGAGGTTGCGGTACGCCTTTTCCGCACTCAACTCGTCGGCGTACTCGTAGGTGCCTTCCTTGAAATTGTAGACAGCTTCGGAGCCCCAATCGCTGGATGCCGTCAGCACCATCGCCGTCCCGTACTTTCTCCATTCATGAAAGCCGCCACTGGCCAGAAGTTCTGTCCAGGCCTGTTTGTTGGCTGTTTTCCAGGCATTTTTGTCGTCAATGTCGATGGCCTTGGTTCCCCGTACCGCAATGAACTTGAGCTTCTTGGAACCCATGACCGCCCCGGCGCCGCCCCGCCCGGCTGCCCGATGAATTTCGGTCATGATACTGGCGTAGCGAACCAGGTTCTCACCGCCCGGTCCGATATACACACTTTTGTGCTGCCGGCTAAAATCCCGGTCCAGGGCGTTTTGGAGATCATAGATCCCCATGCCCCAGTATTTATCCGCCGGAACAATCTGGACCTTATCATTTTCAATCACAATTCCTACCGGTTTATAAGACGCACCGGTGACGCACACGGCATCATAGCCGGCAAACTTCAGTTCGGGGGTCCAGCGTCCGCCCGTATTGGTGTGGCAGATGCCGGTGGTTTCTGGATTGCTCTTAGGGAAGGTGGATGCCGAGCGAGTAACAACCGTCAGGCGACTGGTACTTGGGGCCGGAAGCCCGTTAAGAGGACCTGACATAAAGCACAAGGGATTATCGGGGTCCAGGTAGCTGCCGCCCGCTTTTGTGTGATCCCACAGCCATTTTGCACCTAGGCCTCTACCACCGATGAACATCCGGGCTTCATCCATATCCAGCGGCGTCTTTTTTATTTTCTGTGAGGTCAGATCGACCTCCAAGATCTTGCCTACATATCCTCCGGACATATCTACCTCCTTTTCCAAATGGATGGTGTTAATCTATTTCCAGTTGTCCACGATGGTTTTAGGCCCGCCGTAGATCGTTTCGATCTGCTCGTTAGCAATAAAGTCGGCTTTCTTGGCCGCATACTTGCCATCGGTTGTGCGAGGTAAGATACCCAGAGCATTCTGCGGGCACTGTTTGACGCACTCACCGCACAGGACGCAGTTGCCATCGGGGTTATCATCCTCGTTCATTCTGAGATTACCGTTTCTCTCTGTTTCGCAGGCTTCCACGCACTGGCCGCAATTGATGCATTGATCAACAGCTAGGGCCAATGCCTTGGTCTTGGGGTCTTCATACAGTGCCTTTCTGCCGTCCTTCTCGGTTTCGGCAGGACAGGCATTGATGCAAGGCCGATCTCCGCACTGCTGGCAGACAATTCCCACAAAGACGGTCGGCTGATAGGTGTAAATTTTGATGCGGGACTTAAAAGGATTGACCTCCCCGTGGTTTTTCCAGCCACAGGCCACCTCGCAGACCCGGCAGCCTACGCATTTGCGGGGATCGTGGGAAATTCTTCCGGCGGCAACATTCTCACCCCGAATTGACGGTTTCATGGCAAAGACATCAATATCTACGGCCTTTGCCGGCTTACTTACAAGGGGGCTCAGAGTGATAGCACCTGCACCTATGGCCATTCCTTTTAAAAAATCGCGTCTGCTCGGGGTGCTGAGCTTTTTTTTCAGTTCGCTTTCCTCTTTTAGAGTCACCTTGTTTAATGTCTTCCTCGGATCAAACACAGCTGCACCTCCTTTTGATTAAATGGACGTTGCCTCGATAGGATGGCTAAATATCTTGGATGGCGGAGTGGCAAGATAGAATTTGAGGTCCTGATCAGCGTCAGCGTAAATGACAACTTGTCCGTGATAGGTGTCTGAATGAAAATGGATCATCCCTGCAGATATTAGCCGTAAATGCATCATCTATGTTGCATAAACGTTCTGTTCTGTTTCCTGGATCGTCCGACCTCCTTTCCCGCATGATTTGTGAGTCTTAATGGCAAACATAGAAGACCTTCCATAGTTCTCCTTTGACGCATCACCTCCTTTTCAAAAAAAATGGGGACGGACTTCTGCGCTGAATCAAGACTCCAGTTGCGGATATTTTACTGCCGATGAAATTTTAATCTCTGCGTCAGTGAAGTGCTTCTTTTCTAGTTCAATCGACAGGGTTCGAATTAATGCAGTGCTTGTTTAGATAAGGCTAATTCTAAAAATTCATATCACGGCAAGATCTTTGCAAAACATCCCTTGTTGCTTCCCATCATCTGCGGAACGTCAGGCTCAATTTTTAAAGATCTCATGGTCTTGGTGAAAATAAACTTCCGGTTGCGTTGAAGAATTTCTAATTAGGATAGGTCAAAAACATATTCGGTTAAACTGTTAAGTTTATCTAAACTTATTCATCCAGAATGTCAATAGATCGGGGTTAAAATCGTTTCACCGAAAATTCGGGTTGTCACTATCGAAGGGATGATCAGAAATGCACGTCTACCGGGTTGCCGGTTCACAGAACCTACTCTCTCACCGGGCGATAGGCTCTACGAGCAGGCACCCGGCCTGTAAACCTAAGGGCTGGAAGCGGATTCATAGAACTTGGATGTTTACTTTAACCTCCAGCAGCAATTGGAAGAATCATAATTTTATCGCCGTCACGAACCTTGGTGTCTAAATTATCCAGTGACCGAATGTCTCTTTGGTTCAAATACAGATTCACAAATCGTCGGGGTTTTCCTTTATCATCACATATCTTTTCCATAATCCCGATATGGATCGCATTCAGATTGTCAAGAACTTGGTGGACAGTGTTTCCCTCAACCGTCACCTCGGTCCGGCCGTTGGTACATGATCGAAAGGGTACCGGTACGCTGACCAAAACGCCCATTAATTCCTCTTTTCTGGAGCATCCCTACTCCATGGCTTGAAATAAAATCTGTGAAGGATAAAGCTCTAAAACATGTAATATTTTTCAACTCCAATAGCCGGTATTTTAAAGACCAAATTCGCAAAGGTCAAGTCGTTTTCCAAGCACGCAAAGGTTGTTCCATAAAATTTGCGGCTGCGCAGCACCAGTGTTGCCTGAATGCGATTTTTTACAGAGAGCATATTAAATATTTTCTGGAGGAAGGTAGAAAAATATTATTAAGTCTTTTATTTTCCTTTCTCTTTTTGTTAAAGAGATAGCGGAAACCGTCCTTCCGTCCTCTGTTAACCGGAATAACGGAATACGGGGGTATTTTATCAAGCATTATAAATTCTTATATATATCAATTGAGGTAATTGGAAATGGCTTCTAATCAGAAATTCGGGGGGCCCCTAAAAGGGATATGGGTTCTGGATTTAACCCAGGCAATTGCCGGTCCTTATGCAACTCTTATACTTCGGGACTTAGGGGCGGATATAATAAAGATTGAAATCCCCGGGGCTGGAGATGCCGCCCGCTACGTTCCGCCTTATCAGCAAGATGTCTCAGCCTATTTTCTAAATATCAACCGCGGTAAACAATCGATGACATTGAATTTGAAGACTGAGGAGGGAAAGCGCATCTTCCTTAAACTTGCAGAAAACTTTCGACCTGGTACAATGTCCAAATTGGGTTTGAGTTACGACACCCTGGCTCAATATAATCCCGGGTTAATCTATGGTTGCCTCTCCGGTTTCGGCCAAACCGGTCCCTACTCAAACAGACCTGCATTTGATCTCGTAGCGCAGGCCATGGGCGGAACAATGAGTGTCACAGGAGAGGAGAATGGGGAGCCTGTAAAAGTAGGTGCTTTCATCGGAGATCTTGCCGCCGCCCTTTATCTGAATATTGGCATCCTGGCATGCTTAAGGGAAAAAGAATTAAGCGGAAAGGGCCAGCTGGTAGACGTTGCCATGTTGGATTCTCAGGTCGCTCTTTGCCTCAATCCGATTTCAGAATACTTGGCCACTGGAGATGTCCCTAAACCGATTGGCACTAGGTCATTGCAGGCGACACCTTTTCAAGTTTTTCGAACAAAAGACTCGCGCATTGCCATCATGGTGATGGATGAAAAACAATGGACAGATCTCTGCCGTATAGCCAATCGGGAGGATCTAACAGAGGATCCGCGCTTTATGACGATGCAGGCCCGCAATCAAAATTACACGTCTTTTTTCCCCGTTTTTTCAGAAATCATTGCCTCCCGTACGACCGCAGAGTGGCAAAAAGAATTAAAAGGAACTGATATCATTTCGAGCCCGGTTTACGCAATCGACCAGGTGGTAGCGGATCCTCAGGTAAAGGCCCGTGAGATGATTGCCAAGGTTGAAGATGAAAAGCGAGGGCCGCTGAAAGTTGTGGGAAACCCTATCAAGCTATCCCGGAATAAAGAGCCCATTAATCGATCCATACCGGAATTGGGGGAACACACGGAACAGATTCTTTCAGACCTTTTGGGTATGACATATCAACAAATTAAAAGGCTAAAAGAAAAAGGCACCATCTGAAAACCAAACCTGTGAGCAATCCAATTAATAATTTTTATCATCAATCTTGATTCATGGTGCTTGACGGATTTGTATATCGCAATAGTTATCTAACGCCCAAAACTTCAATTTAGACTGCCTTTTTTGAAAAATGTGCATGTTTGCTTTCTGCTATAAATCTAAATGGTTGACAGCCATCAAAACTAAAGATTGGCAAGTTGTGTCTCCATTAATTGAGATACCCAGCCAATATCCAGCCTAAACCCTGCCTATCCCGCACCTATCCCGCCGGTTTTAACAAAAAACATACCCCGCCGACCCTGCAAATTGGAAAAAGATACCCCGCCGCGTCGTGCAAATAATATCATACGCTTTATTTGCAACCGCTCATATGCTAAACCCATCGCTCGTTTAGGTTCCGGGAGACCTGGAGCTTATAAATAGGAAAAGGCCTGAAGTTGGCGCTTCAGGCCTTTAATATGGACAAACCGTAAAGCATACGGAAGCCCAGCACACGATTTTTACATACCATGGCTTTCGATTGCTTTCAAGAGCGAAGGCGATCGAATGTGCCGTGATGTGTTACTAATTGAACTGGAATGCAACCATTGTAAAGTACGATTTTATATTTGCAGAAAATGTTATCGCGGTCATGTCTACTGCTCCAGCAGCTGTCGCCGTCAAGCTCAGTTAAAGGCTCGTCGCAAGGTCCAAAGCCGATACCGTACTTCTGATAAGGGCCGCGGCTGATACCTCTACGAATCCTCCCCTTTTGCGTGTTATCTTATATCCAATCGTGCAAAATACCAAACCACGCTGCAGTTTTTGCGGTGTTTACGGCAAAATTGTGGATATTTTTCCACGCCGCTAGTGTGTGTTGTACGTTGCTGACCCAAAATTAACCTCTATTTATTAAACTGCTGGAGAGGTACGCCAATGAGAAGACATTTTTCATCCCGGGAGTTATTCGTATTAAGAAATCATGTCCCCATTGATACATTGATCGAAAAGCATCTTAGAGTGCCGTCAAAGTTTAGCGAAGGATATTTTCGGTTTCTTTGTCCGCATTGTCATGAATTTCAAACCGCCACTAATCCCAAAACCAATCTGGCCCGATGTTTTCGCTGTGAACGCAATTTTAACACCATCGATATGGTCATGATCTGCAAAGGGGCCCGATTTGTTGAATGCGTAAAATATCTGCAATCGATTTCAAACCATAGCGAGTGAAAACACAGATAAACAGGGGTGTTTAAATGAAAAAGCTCAAACTGGCTGTCGATGACTACCTGCTGTGGATGATATCCAGCGGCTATGCCGATAAGACCATCAAAAGGAATGGAAAGATTTCAGATCGTTTTGTTTGCTTCACAGAGCGTCATAAAATTAGCTGGGACCATTGTTTTTGCTCACAAAATATCGATCAGTTTCATAAAAGCACAGGATGTAAATTGACGGCTGTCAGGGGGTTTTGCCGGTATCTTGTCAAGCAAAAAAGAATCGTTGCGCCGATTGAAAAAGAAACGTATCAGCTGGCGAATATCTATGAAGCATATCTGCATTATTACGCCACCGCTCGGCAGGTCAGCAATAAGCGCATTCAGTCAATTCGAAGAGTACTAGCCGCCTTTGAGGACTATCTTGAAAATAACAAGATAAAATTGACTGTTTTAACCATTGAACACATCGATGCGTTTTTCGCTGAGTTTAATTGCGGCTTTTCTCCGGCCACCTGTAGAGTGTACCGTTCGATAATCAGGGGATTTTTAAGCTATCTGTATCATCAACACCAAATTATAAAACGTGATCTTGCCCCAGTGGTGGTCGGTGCACCCATGTTTGCCCAGGCCAAGCCACCCACATTTTTACGTGGCGACGAGGTTAAAAAGCTGTTTGACAGCATTGACTGCTATTCGCAAACCGGGCTTCGAACCTACGCCATGCTCCAATTGGCTTACACTCTGGGACTGCGCCCCGTGGAGATATGCCAGATCACACTGGACGATATATCCTTTCGCAAAGCCGCAATAAACGTCAATATGCGCAAATGCCATAATCCCTTAATACTTCCCTTACCGGAAGTCACCATCAAAGCCATTGCGGCTTACATTATCGGCGCCCGGCCGCAAAGCGCTCATCGAACCCTTTTTTTAAGTCTGCAGCCGCCTTACGGCTCCATCACACCCACAACGGTCAATCATCATTTTAAAGTTCATATGCAAAAGGTTAACCCGGCTGCAACCGCATATTGGCTTCGGCATACCTATGCTCAAAATCTTCTACAGACCGGCGTGTCATTATATGAAATAAAAGAACTATTAGGCCATGACAGCATCGAGTCGACCCGAAAGTATCTTCTCATCCACATAAAATTAATGCGCGAGGTTTTGTTTGATGAATAAGTTTGAAAGTTTTCTGGCAAAGCAGCTGCACCAATACGTTATCTATCGCCATAACCTGGGCTATTCAATGAAAGCATCCTTGTCGCATCTTAAAACTTTTGACCGCTACCTAAAACAAAAGCAAACCCAACAAGTTTTATTGCCACCTTCATTTTTTATGCAACTGACAACCGATCTTAAAATTGAACCCAGATCGGTCAACCGTATCCTTTCATCCGTGCGTGTCTTCTTTAACTACCTTGTGCGCACAAGCGCATATGACCACAACCCGGTAAAGGACATCCCTTATCTGCCTGAAAATGATATTCTTCCTTATATTTTTTCTCCTGAGCAAGTAAACCACTTACTGTCGGCCGTCAGTAACCAGATACGAAAAGTATCAAAGCGCAAATACTTAAAGGATCTTTCCGGCTACATGGCGATTGTTTTGTTGGCACGATGCGGCTTGCGAATCTCAGAACCTCTACGTTTGAAGCTCAAC
>CALZJV010000175.1 GCA_945787595.1 uncultured Desulfobacterales bacterium
GAAACAAGCAACTATAAATAAATAAGGGAGGAAATAATGGATAGGGAACCTTTGGTAAATAGAAAAACCGCCATTTCGTACAAGACGGAAGAAAAGACCGTCATGCGCGGATACGATTTGAGCGAACTGGCGGAAGAGGGGTATTCATTTTGTGACGCCCTGTTTGTGATGTACCAGAATCGAATCCCCACCGAAGAAGAAGAAAAAATGCTCAAATATGAAATGGGGGTGTTTATGGAGCACTCCATGTCGCCTTCGGCGGTGGCCTCCATCGGTGTAAGTGCCGGGCGGCCCAACCTTCCATGCACGGTTGCCGCTGCCGTCTCCACCTTCGGTGGCGTTCACGGGCCCGGTGCAGCCCACGGTTACATGCTCAACAAATACATTGAGCGCGCCCAGAAGGAAGGCAAGACCATTGACGAGATGGCCAAGATTCTGGTCGACGAATACATGGACGCCGGCCGGCCGGTGATGGGTATGGGCCAGCCGCAGCATATCGACAGCGATCCGCGGGCGGAGCCGATTCACCTCAAACAGGAAGAACTCGGTCTGGAAGGCGTCTACCTTGAGTTTCAGCGGGCGCTCGAAAAACATTTTCATGCCCGCCGCAAAGCCGAGGGCCGCTCCTATGTCGGCGTCAACGTGGTGGGTTCCGGCAATACGGCATTGATGGAAATCGGATTTTCTCCCAATGCAGCCTGGTGCCTGGGCAGTGTCTGCCGGGGATTCAGCTGCGCGGCCCATGCCCTGTTCAACATGAAAAAGGGACGGGCCTGGGGCGCTTCCCGCAATGAGCCGATGGTTCAGATGATCGATCTGTCCATGATCAAATACGTCGGTCCGGATGACCGCATCGTTCCCAAACAGGAAGACCGGCAGGAATACGCGCGTAAACAAAAAGAGGAGGGAGAGTACAAAAAATGGCTAATTTAACCGAGAAACCGGAGCTAAACGAAAAAAAAGGGAAAATCGGGAATCTGGACAGCCCCAAAAACCCCTTTGACTATATGAAACGAGAATACGGCACTGTGCCGCTGGATACCAAGCGGGCCCCTTTCCAGTGGGTATCGGAAGTCGCCTATAAAAACGTGCACCGTATCGTTTCCCGCGGGTACGACACCACCGAGGTGATGGAGGAGGGCTACGGCGTGGTGGACATGCTGTTCATTGACTACCAGGCCCGAATCCCGGCGGTCGAAGAAGAGCAGATGCTCAACTACGTCATGATCATGGCGCTGGAGGATGGATTGTCCGGTCCGGCGCTCATGTCGCGCATTGTGGCCCAGTCCAAAACGTTTTTGACCCAGGCCTGCGGCGCCTCCATCCTTGCCTTCGGACATGCCTACGGTGCGTACTCGGCTTTCGGCAACCGTTTAGAAAACTATCTCAAGCTGGTAGAAAAGGAAGGACTATCTTTGGCGGAAGCCGCCGAGCGTCTGGTGCAGGAAAACCTGCAGGACGAGGCGCTGGGGGTTTCCGACCTAATGCTCAAGGACCCGGCCGCCGCACGCATGTTTGCCCGGGCTGAAAAGCTCGGGGTGTCCGGAAAATACATTGAATTCACCCAAGAGATCGTCAAAGCGGCCCAGGCCATCAGCCAAGCGCCCGTCGATCTCGACATGCTGGGTGCCACCGGTGCCACCATGCTGGATCTCGGATTTTCACCGGAGGCAACCTGGGCCATTCTGGCGGTGACCCGCTCGTTTGCCGTTGGTGCGCACTACATCGAGGAAGTTGAACGTGAGGGATACCGGCGCACCGGTCAAACCCTGACTCCCAAGGAATTTTACGATGGACCGGAAGACCGGCCGGTTCCGCCGTTGAAAGATCGCAGCCAGGTGGCCAAGTCCGGCATCTGCCACACGGTTGACGAATGGGCCCAGGCCAGAGAAGAAAAAAAGAAACTCTTCGGCAGCGGGCACTCAATCGTTGAAGAAATTGAAGATCCCAGTAAGAAGAGCGGGATCAAGAAGGTAGGGAAGCTTTAAAATAGGTTGGCCGGTTGGGTCCGTGGGCCCGTTGAGCCCGTTGAGCCGGTGGGCCCGTTAAGCCCGTGGGCCGGTTGAGCCGGTGGGCCCGTTGAGCCGGTTGAGCCCGTGAGGCGGTAACTGGCAAACGGACAAACGGGCCAACGGGTGAACCGGCAAACGGGTCAACCTTTCCAATAAAGCGATGGTGTTATTAATCATCTGGAACCTAAATTCAAACGATCTGCTGAGGAGAAAAGAAAAAATGGAAGTTGTAAAACCCGTCAAACGCAATGTTTTATTGAATCCCGGACCGGCGACCACCACCGATACGGTAAAATATGCCCAGGTGGTTCCGGATATTTGCCCACGGGAAAATGAATTTGTTGACATCATGAACGAGGTTCGCAGAGATCTGGTAAAAGTCGTGCATGCGGATCCGGAGAAATATTCGGCGGTCCTATTCACCGGCTCCGGCACGATTATCCAGGATGTGCTGATAAACTCGCTGGTGCCGGAGGGCAAAAAGATCTGTGTAGTCAACAACGGGGCCTATTCCAGCCGGATGGTTGAAATTGCAGGATATTATCACATACCCTGTGTTAATCTTGAATTTCCATCTACCGGATGGCCGGATCTCAAGGTTATAAAAGACGCCCTGGAAAATGACAATGACATCGCGGTGGTGGCCACCACCCATCATGAAACCGGCACCGGGGTCTTAAACCCGGTGCGCGAGATCGGCCGGATGGCCCATGACAATGGCTGTATCTTTATTGCGGATACGATTTCAACTTACGGCCTGCTGCCTATCCATATCGAGGAAGAAAACATAGACTTTTGCATGTCGTCAGCCCAAAAGGGCCTGGGCGGCATGACCGGGGCTTCCTGGGCGGTCGGTAAAATTGACGAAATCGTTAAATCAAAAAGTTATCCAACCCGTTCCTATTATTGCAACCTGTTTATGCAATACGACTTTTTTGAACGGGTGGGAGAGATGCACTTCACGCCCCCGGTCCAGGTCATTTATGCCCTGCGCCAAGCCATCAGAGAGTACTGGGAAGAAGGGGAGCAAGCTCGCTACGAGCGCATAACCAAGTGCTGGGAAGCGATCCACAGGGGACTGGCGGAAATCGGGCTCGATTATGTCATCAACAAAGAAATTCAGGGACACCTGGTCGTGACGGTCAAGGCCCCCGAAGATGATCGATTCGATTTTGCAGCCCTGCATGACTACTGCTACGAACGCGGGTTCACTATTTACCCGGGTAAAATGTTCGGCCTGGCCACCTTCAGGTTGTGCAACCTGGGCTGGATCACGTACAAGGATATTGAAGATTTCTTCGCGGTGGCAACGGAGGCCTTCAAGGAGATGGGGTATTCGTTACCAATCAAATAAATGCCTAAAATTACAAAATGACTAAAATGACTAAAGTTGAGGTATTCTATCGATTTTGTAAACACATAATGGATAGTTCTACTTTGTCACATTATTCTAGCAGTATTTTTTATTCGAGTTTCAAAAGGTTGTAATTTTAATTAAGAAAATGAGCTAAAATTTAAAATGAACTAAAATGACCTAAAATTATGGTATTCTGTCAATTTATAAAATAGGTAGAGCGAAGCGATTCCTTAATTTTAGTCATTTTAGGCAATGTAGATCATTTTAGATCATTCTGGGTTTCTGATTTTAAAGAGATGAAAAGCCCATAAACATTAATAACAAGCACGGAGGACAAGTAAATCATGGAAGACAATATTCAAGAAATGTATCAACGCGCCAGAAAAGCCTTTGATGAGGTCAGATTCTGGCCCCAGGAAAAAGTAGATGAAATGGTTCAGGCCGTGGCTTGGGAGCTTCTGAAAGATGATGTTCGCCATAAACTGGGACATTTGGCGGTGGATGAGTCCGGCATCGGCAATGCTGAAGACAAAGTGAATAAAATCAAGAATAAAACGTTGGGTACGCTCTGGGATATGCGAAACGCCCGAACCTGTGATCTGATTGAAGAGAACAAGGCCCTGGGCATTCGCAAATATGCCAAACCGATCGGCGTAATTGCCAACGTCGTGCCTTGTACAAACCCGGAATCGACGATCTGCTGCCTGGCCCTGAGTACTTTGAAGACCAGAAATGCCCAAATCGTCTCACCGCATCCGCGCACCCAAAAGACCTCCTATGAAACGGTTCAGCACGTGCGCAAGGCACTTGAAAAAATCGGGGCTCCGGCGGATCTGGTGCAATGCATTGAGAAAACCAATCATGTCAAAACCTCTGAACTGATGGCCCACTGCGACTTTGCGGTAGCCACCGGCGGGGCGGCCCTGGTTAAGGTCGTCTATGGGGCCGGAAAGCCGGCCCAAACGGTCGGGGCCGGCAATGTGGTCTCGATTGTGGATGACACCGTCGACCTGGCGGCTGCCGCCCATAAGATCAGGCTGTCTAAAGTTGCCAACAACTCCGCATCCTGTTCTTCTGAAAACGCGGTGGCGCTATACGAGAGTATATTCGATGATGCGATTGAGGCGCTGAAATCAGAAGGCGGCTATATGTGCAACACCGAAGAGCGGGAGAAACTGAGAAAATACATGTGGCCGGACGGAACTCATCTGAACCGGGAAATTGTGGCCCGTCCGGCAACATTTATCGCTGAAAATGTGGGGTTGACGGTCCCGGAAGGCACCCGATTTCTGATGGTCATTGGAGAAAATATAGGTCCGGAAGACCGATTCTCCGGTGAAAAAATCTCACCGGTGCTGACCGTCTGGAAGTGGAGCGATTTCGACGACATGCTGGACCGCTTGGAGAAAATCCTGAAATTTTCCGGCGAGGGCCATTCGGCCTCCATCCACACGGAAAATGATGAACGCCGGATTAAGCTTGCGCTGCGGGTCAACGTGGGTCGGGTCGTCTGCAACATGCCCCACGCCCATGCCAACAGCGGCGGATGGAACACCGGATTGCCCACTACAGATACCCTCGGTTGCGGAACCTGGGCCGGCAACATTTTCAGCGGCAACATAAACTGGGAAAATTTTCTCAATTACACCCTGCTGTCGATCCCCAAGGAAGAATACATCCCCACTGTGGAGGAGCTTTGTGGCGATTATCTGGAGAAATGGGGGAGAGAGTAGGAAAAATATAACCGTTTACGGGTTCAGAGGTTCCAGGTTCAGCCCAGCCGCCGGCCAAAAAACGGCCGGACAAATCGAAAAAGAAACTGATGAACGTCGAACATCGAACGTCCAACATCGAACGTCGAATAAATGTATTCTGTCTGTTTTAAAAAAGATTTCGCGAAGCGATTCCATCATTCGTCATTCGTCAATTTTCATTCGTCATTCCATGAAGTTTCATATAAGAGGTCAATGTCAGATTTGAACCATTGATTAATGAATGTTGAAGATCGAGCACTGAAAAGACTTGAGAAAACCGGGAATGAGGAGAAACGGAGATTCGATCACCGGGTCCCTGTTTCTCCGTCTCCCACTCGGTGTTAGCCCAGATAATATGGGGTTGTGTCGTACATTGAAAGAGGCTGCGAAAAAGCACACCGATATCGCGGGTAAATTTTTTAGGGCAACTTGTTTATCTGCTCCCTCATTATGCTACTTCTTCCGATGCTTGAATTCATGATCTAACAAGTATTGTTTGCGCCATAAGCCACCACCATAGCCTATCAATTTCCCATTTTTCCCAATGACTCGATGACAGGGGATAATAATGGATTTGTAGTGCTAATCTTTACTTCACCGATTTCCATTAAAAAAAATGGCGGACACAACATATTGTGGTCCGCCTCTTTTTTTCATGCTTGATGATAGCTCGATAAATCCAAAGGTAAGACGATGTTGTGAGATGGTATGTAGATTAGATTAAATCTGGCGTTTCAAACTTTGTGCTTTCTTGCCAGAAGTCCAACTATCAGTTTTTGTTCAATTAATACAGATCTTTTTTGAATACATGCACCCTATCGTATCGGAAAAATGCCTGTCAAATAAAAATATTAAAAATGGTCATTTGAAATCAATTAAGGGTGAATTCAAAATGTCGGATTCACCCCTCCCGGTTGGGATATAATTTGAGTATCCCAATGCTTTTGCGCGCCTGATAGATGATTTTTATCACAACAATCACGATTTATTGTTTGAGGGTACAGTATCAGTATTTTTCGGAGTCACAATTAATTACAGATATATCGCATATAACAGGTTCCCCCAAATTTTGTACAGTTTGGAGTGATCAAAGGTTTCGCAAGGAAATCCATCACCTCAATATCTTGTATCACCACGCACAAAAAATCGTGGAATTTTACAATCACTCCACATTTTCTGATTCATAGTTCTGAGTGTACAATGCTAGCCGGTGCAACGCCCAGTTATACCGCAATCCCAGTATCCTCTATGTGGCAGCCACATAGATAGGATTGCCCTT
This sequence comes from uncultured Desulfobacterales bacterium, assembly GCA_945787595.1. Next base: position 6,403 of record CALZJV010000175.1, read on the forward strand.
GGCGGGATCCCACCGTCACTGTGCTATGATCCCTTCAATCTGCTTTCATTTGCATTAGGCGCTGAACGGCATCAATGGCAACTGGGCGAAAGACGAGCGGCAAAGCATCAGCGACCTTCGAAGCCGGAAACCAATTTCTTTTCCTGTCCTTTTCCCATTGCGTCGCATTCCCAACCACCGTTGCGAGGAAAAATGTAAATCCTACTTTGGTTTCACAGTCTGAAACCTCAACCGTAGAAAGCTTCACTCCAAGCTCTACTTGGTAGCCAGTCTCCTCTTTGCATTCGCGTTTGGCTGCCGCCTCCAATGACTCGCCTCGATTCACGTTACCTACTGGAAACACCCATGATCCTTTGTATTTTCGAGATGTTATAAGGAGCACATGAGGCTCATCTCCTTGTACGTAGCGATATACTACGACTCCAGCTTTCTCCTTTAGCGTTTTTGCGAACTCCATTATTAATCCTTGCTTTAACGAACTTGCCAGAGAGTTGATTTTACAAAGGTTTACACACTGTCGATCACCACTACAAATTCGCAGTCGGGGTCTAATCTTTTTGTAGAGTGTCCAGGTTAAATTTGATCTGTTTGGCCCAATTCACAATGATGTCGCTTTCCTTTAGCCTCTTATACAGAGCGCTTCTACTAGCCGCTAAACGTATGTCACGCGTTATAGCATCAAAGTCTTTACCAAGCTTTATGCTACATATTGCACGGTTAAATTCGTACATCAAGAAGCCCTCATCCCCTTCTTGGCCTCGCAGGTCAATCGCCTTGGTAAGTTCTCGGTAGGCCCCCTCCCAGTCCTTCTTTGTATCGTCGGGTCCACCTTGGTCTTTCAACGCATAGCCCAGTTGAGCATGATTACGGTGAAATTTCTCTCCCGCGCTATTGTCGATGAGTGCCTCAAAGATTGGAATAGTCCGTTCCATCAGTGTCACATCTTTATTCCAGTTCGCCGTACGGACCGCGCGGGCCTCCTTGAAGATCTCAAATAGAACGGTCCGCGATGCGCCTTTGATGGCTTCTTTGAGCGCCTTAACGTCTTGTTCTTTCTCGCCACTATCCAAGTGGCGATTGACTAATTCCAAGGCTTTTGAATCAATCATCTCAATTTGGACAACTTTCTTTTTAGCTTCCTCGGCACTTTTCTTAGCCTCTTCGGCGTCCTTTGCAATGTTGGCAAGGGCGCGGTCAACTAAGCTACGTCCTCCGTACCCACCGACGAGGGCCATAGCTAAAAGCTTGACTAAACCCAGTATTGAACTCGAACTTAATAATGAATTTGACGGAGTACCTGCAGTCGTGAGCTCTGTGGGTAATATAAGAAAAACCACATAGGCTCCGGCGATGCCATAACCACAATCTGCTACCCATCCGAGATTTAGTACGTGCTTATTGTCGGGATCACGGTAAGGGAACTCCAGGCCGCTGTCGCGAGCCGTATAGAGCAACCCTCCGAAAGCGCCAGCTATGGTAATCATCACAAAAATGGTGGCACCATCGGACCACGGGGCGCCGAGCCGCACATATAATCCAATGAAATAGCCGACTGTAGTCGTCAACACCAATAACAGTATTATAGCAACTGTTCGCATAGTAGCCTCCTAAATGCCACGGGACACGGCATAGCAGTATTAATATGAGCCTAATTTTTCATAAATGGTGATATTAAATTGCAAAACGGAGAAAATATTTTGGCGATTTTTCCACTTATTAATTCTTAGTTTCCTTATTGCATTGGATAGATAGATTCTTTTAATTCTTGTCTGCTCCCCAGTGTGATATCAGTTTGAGTATATCGAGATATTTTGCAGAAACAAAACTTTCTAAAACCTTAGACATCATGAGATATCACAAATTTCGTCAGACTACAGATACGTAGATGATCTACCAGAATTTAAAGCTCAAAGAATCATACTTTTTATTGGCGAATGTCCACCTATCAAACTGACCAAAATTATTGCAGATATGAAATGGATACATTGTGCTTACCCCAGGCCGTTTATGAATGTCAAACCCAAAAACCAAAAGGAGGTAAACCATGAAAATCTATCAAGCAGCAAAAATTTGGATCGATTACCACGTGACAAACTCGAAAAAAAAATACCGTCCGTGCCTACAGATGGATCATTAACAAGTTTTGCACTGATTTCGGAGAAGAAGAGTTAGCCGGATTGTCATCGGAAAAGGTTCTGGATTTTTTTAACATTGTCACCGACGGCTGTAAACCCCAAACCAAACGAGTTCGATTCTCCCATCTTTCATCTTTTTTCAATTTCCTGAAAAATAACCTTGAGTTAAATTTTCAAAATCCCTGCGCTTTGCCGATGCTGCGCAAACTATTCCGGCCGACAGTAACCGTTCGTTGGAATATTATCGAAAAAGAAACAGTGGATGAGATAATTTTCAGAACAACCAATGTTCGGAACCGATTGACTCTAGAGTTGATGGCTCGCGGTGGGATGCGAATCGGTGAAGTGTTGAAGCTGAGGTTTTGCGACATTCAAGATCGCAAATTGATCATCAAAGATCCAAAGAGCGGAAAAGAGCAGGAGGTTGTATTTATTCCCCAAAGAGTGGCCGACCGGCTGCGGGAGTACGCCAGGCAAAATTGTAAGAACCCGAATGATCGAATCTTTCCAATTACGTATGAAGCTGCCAGGATAATGGTATTAAAGGCTGGTAATATGGTCGGCATTTATTTGCGTCCACATGATTTGCGCCGGCATGCGGCAACATATGCATCCAGAGCCGGCGTTCCTATTGAAATTATTAGTAAAATCATCCTCCGGCACGCGAATTTGTCAACGACTCAGCTTTATTTGGGTAAGATCAGCGATACTGAGGCCATACGGTGGATTGAAAATCTGTATGCATAAAACAATTCAGGGTGATCCTTTCCCCGAGATCACCCTGTTTACCAAGGGATATATTTTGAGTATCTCGCTGATTTCAGCCGGTTGATATGTTGGTTTTCATAGCAGTTACATGCAATCTCAAAAAAGGAAATTCTAATCAATCCCTCCGAGCAGTATGCAGGCGGGTTTCATGTCAGCCCACCTGCCCGGACTATGGTTATTTGAGGCGCATACAGTTAGCGTAGTAGGTTACCGTGGCTGGCCAGTCAGAGAAGATACCCAGAATGCCCACGTCCTGTGCTAGCACGTCGAGCGCGACATACGCGTCGCCGTCGTTGTTGATCACCTCGGTCACTGTCTGGTAGTAAAAGCCGCCACCGTTCTTCAGAAGACCGGAGCGCTCAAGGGTCCATGTGATGATGTCGAGGCCGGCAGCCTTGGCATACATAGCGTACGTCGAGGGTACAATATTTTTATTCCCGTCGAGCGCCATAAGCATCCACATGGGCGGCGCGATAATGTTCACACCCTCGGCGACCAGTTCCTCCATGTCAGGCGACCATGTGTCTGGGTCGGTATGATCGAAGCCAGAAACGTTGTAGCGACCGTCGAGAAACACGGCCTGCCTGCCGAACCGCGGCTCGTTGTCGATCCAGTAGAGCACATCATCGAGGTTGAAGGACTGCGCAAACACCTTTTTGGGATTTACACGGGCTGCCTTGTATTCGTCGATCATCTGTTGGGCATAGTCCTCTTGCGTGTAATTGCCCTCATACGGCATTTCCACGCTGGGGGCCTTGAGCTCAGGGGTCATCTTCACACCCAAATTCTTGAAGAGCTCGATGCTCTCTGCGTGACTGAGCAAAGTGCCGCAGGTGGCGTAAAGGTCGGTGCGCCAGTTCGCGGTGGCGTCCATGTATTCCTCAATGGTGGTCGCGTTGGGGTTTGCTGCATCCATCTTGCCGCAAAGTGACTTGAACTCCTCAAGTGTGAAGTCGCTGGTGCAGCACCTGATATCAGCAGCGTTAAGCAGCTCGCCGGTCCCGGAGAATGTTGGGGGGGTGGTACACTTCTCACGCAAGTCTTCGCGGGCAACAACGTCGGTCGTCGTATGAAGATCGCACTGTGAGTGGCGGCACACCAGCTCCCTGTCTGCGGTGAAAGTCACGTCGCACTCAATGATGCCGGCACCCATGCGTGCGGCCGCGACGTAGGACTCCTGCGTGTGCTCGGGGAACTGCAGGGCAGCGCCGCGGTGACCGATCGAGAAGTCGGTCCTCTTGAATGGGCCCTCGGAGCACTGCTGGAGTTTGGTCTTGAGCTTACTCTCATCCATATCTTCGACGAGGAAGTACGGA
>CALZJV010000176.1 GCA_945787595.1 uncultured Desulfobacterales bacterium
AACCGTCAAATTAGAAGCACTCACCAGCATGGAAGAGCTCCAAATGAAGCTCTTTAACATTTATGCCCGCTCCAAGGGCCGCATGGAGGTTGAGATTGCCGGTGAAACCACTTTTGGCTATCCCATCTACCTGGCCAAATTCGGCAAAGCGGATGATGAGGATAAAATCAAGGTCCTCATCGAAGGACAAATCCACGGAGGCGAACCCTTGGGTGCCGAAGCCTGCCTGGAGGTCATCAAGCAGCTGGCTGCCAGCGGAAACAAGGATGTCGATGAAATTTTGGAAAAACTGACCATCTGGATCATCCCGCGACTCAATCCCGAAGGCGCCACCTATGAAGAAGACGGCGAACTCGTTCAACGCCGTACCAACGAGCAGGACTGGACCCCCGGCGAATGGGGCCTGCCGGATGATGCGCCGCCGCCCTGGTACCAGTACGGTCAGTACGGCTGGTGGTTTCCCTGGGGATATGACATCAACCGCGATTCCAATCCGGACCTTGATTTTGTGCTGGGGCCGGCAAATGCTTATTTGCTGCCGGGCGATTCGGCCCTGCCGGGCTTCTTCGTGACGCCGGAAGGCCGGTCCGTGCGAGATGTGTACAAACAACTTCGACCGGATGTCTTCATCGACCTGCACCACCGGGGTACGAACTTGATGTCCGAAGAAGACATCGGCATGTGCACTCTGCAGATCCTGGCACAGGTGGTGGATCTGGGCCGGGAGGACTATCCGTTGGATCCTGACGTGCTGGATTTCTCCAAGCAAATCAATGCCTATGTTTTTCAAAGGCTGAATGAAATGGGGAATTCACCGTTTACCAATATCCAACGCTACCCGGATGTGAATCTGCCCGGTACCACCCTCGGCACTTTTTCGCTCAACGGCAGCGCCATCATGCTTTACGAATTGCGAACAGCCAAACAAAAATCCAATGGCATGCTCACCAAACAGGTCATCATCGGTTTGATGGAAACATTCAAAGGGCTTGCAGATGGGTCCATTTTTTATGTTGACCCGGCGGATTACGATGAAATTCTGCCGGCCGGACCGCGTATCGGAAATCCGCATTTAATTGCTGAGTAGAATAACTCCTGGCTTATTGATTACTCTATGCCGGTCGGGTTCAGTTTCAAAAAATTATGGGTCCAACAACCGGCCCGACCGGCCACGGCTGGATAAAAAGATCTGTGTCCAATATTTCAAATAGCTAAATTGCTTCTCCGGATCATAACGTAGGGGATCAAAGGAGGTGATAAAAACCGGTCCTTGGTTAATATCTGATTTTCAAGTTTTATTGGAAGTGTTTTCCTAACCTAGCATTTGTCATCTAACCAAAGCAAAAGGAGGAAAGTGATTATGCAAGGATTAAAAAAGAAATTACCACAATTTTTTGTATTGTTCCTATTCATTATCTCCCTATTATTGCCCACAAATGTATTTGCAAATGGGAAATGGTGGGATGTAGAACCTGAAGAAGAAAATCGCGCCAAAACTGCGTGAAATCGAGAAAAACAGCAACCGGGTAAAGGTGGATGTGATCGGTCAATCCGCCGCCGGACGCAACCTGTTTCTGGTCACACTTTCAGACCCTCAAGCAATGGGGCGTCTGGGTCAATATCAGGCCATTCGCAACACCATGTTGAAGGATCCCGAAAAAGCCCAGGAGATGATCGATAAGTTCGGTGATTTCAAGGTGCCGGTCTTCATCAATGGGAGCATCCATGGAGGCGAATATCCGGGTACCGACGCAGCGATCCGGCTAATCGAGACCCTGGCGTACGAGGATACGCCCGAGGTACAAAACATTCTGAAAAACGTGATTCTGCTGGTAAATGTGGTCCAGAATCCGGATGGAAGGGTCATGGGTACGCGCCGCAATGCTAATGGCTTCGACCTCAACCGCGACTTCATCGCCCAGACGCAGCCTGAAGTACAAGCGACAGTCAGGCTTTTGACCGAATGGAATCCCATGATAACCCTGGATCTGCATGGTTTCGTCAATCCCATGCTAATCGAGCCCACCACGCCACCCCATAACCCCAACTACGAGTACGATCTCTACCTGCAGTGGGCCTTAAACGAGGCCTACGCGATGGAGGACGAACTGCTCGTTCAGACAGGTCTTCCCGCCCTGATTCCTTACAGAGATTGGGAGGACGGCTGGGATGATTGGGGAGCGCAGTATGTGCCCATGTATGCCATGTATCATGGAAGGACAGAAATTGGGGTTGACGCTCACTATGCTGCGGTGTGGGGCGCCCTCAAATTCGTGGCTGGGAATAGAAAAGCGATGCTCCACGATCAGATCGAGATTTTCCGCCGTGGTTTCCTCGACCTGCCGCAGATGCTCATACCGGATGAACTGTTGGACCAAACCCAGTGGGACCAGTTTAACGCAATGACCGTCCAGGAGTTTCCGGCCGCTTATGTCATTCCGGCCGATCAGCCGTTCCAGCAAAGCTCACACCAGGCCGCCCGTTTGGTCGACTTTCTGCTTTTCAACGATGTTGAGGTAGAGCAGGCCAGCCAATCCTTCACGGTGGATGGTACAGGTTACCCGAAGGGAACCTACATCGTCTGGATGGATCAGCCCAAGCGCGGGCTAGCCAATACCTTCCTTGAGGATGGCCCGGATCTCTCTGACATAGTCGGGCTGACTTTCTACTCACCGCCGGCGGTGTGGAGCCATCCCTTACTCTGGGGTGCTTCCCGGGCAGTGGCGGAAGCGGAAATAGCCGTCAAAACAATCCCGGTTAATAATGCCGACAAACCAAGCGGATCTGTTTCGGGTAATAAAGCAGGCGCTTACGCGTACGAGCCCACTAGTATCGCGGCCTACCAGGTGACGAACGAACTGTTGGACCGTGGGGTTGCCGTGCAGCGAGCATCCAGCGCCTTCGCAGACCGTGGCATCAGCTTCGAGCCGGGCTCCTTCATTGTGCCGGCCGATTCAAGTCTGGCCAATGAGTTGGCAAACCAGCACGGCCTGGATGTCTTCGCCATTAGCGAACCACCCGCGAATGCCGTCATGATGAAAAAGCAGCGCATCGCTGTCTATGCTGACGAGGGCACGCGTCACGCCCTCGAAGTGCTTGGATTCGATTACGACGCGGTCGGAAGAAGTGATGTGAATGATGGCGTCGTGGAGAATTATGACCTCTTCTTGAACCGTAACCGGTCATGGGGTGGCCTTAACGACGACGGACGCGCTTCGCTTGCGAGATTCTTTAGCGCCGGCGGTGACTACGTCGGGCTTCGCAGCACCGGGATTGGACTGGCGCAAGACGCCGGTATCATCGACGTTGATTATGAAAACAACGATGGGAACGCGATCGTGGATGTTGAGTATAGTTCCACTGATGGCGTTGCCGGCGGTTTCCCTGATGAGGACTATGCCTTTGTATTTACGCCAGCATGGTTTACCCGGCTTGGCGCGAACGTCGTCAGTTCGGCTAATTTCGCGGCCGGCGATTTCATCGTCTCCGGTTTCTGGCCTCTCTGGCAAGGGAGTGGGGCCGCAGGCTCGCCAGTCGTTGTTCATGGAGCTGACGGCGATAGCGACACGACGCTGATTGGTCTGGATGTCACCTTCCGCGGCCATCCAGAGAATACATTCCGGCTCTTGGCTAACGCCATCTATAGCGGACTGGACTAGAAGAATAAACAAAATAGCACTCCCGCATATTATTACACGGGAGTGCGATCACCCTATTGTTCTTTGAATTTTTAAAAAAAGGCAGAGTTAAAGATTACTCTGCCTTTCTATCCAACTTTCTTAGTTCCTTTACAGTTGTTTCATACTCAGCGATTTTACCGGTTTAACGGTGCACTCCACCTCTATCTAATTACGTCACAGAGGGGATGAAAATGTGATCATTTCGATTTATTCCCGATAAAAACCAACTGAACTGGAGCCACGGGCGAAAGACCGTCCTAAACTTTGCCGGACGGCATCCACGACCTGAGCGTCGGTCCCCTGCTACCCGGCTCGTCTCTATGAAAAAAAGGAGGAAAAAATGAAAAACCACAAAAGATTTATACCCCTGGTTGCCTTAGTTCTGGTATTATTTATTGGAGCGGCGGCAGCTCCCGCTATCGCAGGAGACAGTAACAAAGCGAATAAAATCGTTATCGCCCACCGTGGCGCCAGTGGCTATTTACCCGAGCATACCCTGGAAGCATACGCGATGGCCTACACAATGGGCGCGGATTACATTGAGCCGGACCTGGTCATGACCAAAGATGAAGTCTTGATATGCCTGCATGATATTCACCTGGAAAGAACCACCAACGTGGAAGATGTATTTCCTGGCAGAGCCAGAGGGGACGGCAGATGGTATGCGGCGGATTTAACCTTGGCTGAAATCAAGCAGCTCAATGTCCATGAGCGGGCCAACGCAGATGGCACTCCGGCATTCCCTGATCGTTTCAGAATAGACAGCAAGGGTTTCAGGGTGCCGACGCTTGTTGACCTGATCGAGATGGTCCAGGAACTCAACAGGATTACCGGCCGATCCGTGGGCATTTACCCGGAAACAAAATCCCCTGCCTTTCATGACGCCGAAGGGCTTTCTATGGAGGAGCCGCTTTTGGAGATATTGGCCGGCTATGGTTACCAGGGAATAGATGCGTTGGTGTTTATTCAGTCCTTTGACCCCACCAACCTGAAAGAAATGCGGTTTGACCTGGGGACCGATTTACCTTTGGTGCAACTGATCAGTGGGAGCAGTGGGTTCGATTGGCTGGTCACTGAGGACGGTTTGGACGATATCGCAACTTACGCCAACGGGATTGGGCCCAGCAAGAGACGTATTGAGGATGCCGACGGTAATTCCGTTAACAAGAACGCCCTGGTAAAAGGTGCCCACGCTCGTGGATTGGTGGTGCATCCTTACACCTTTCGGGCTGACTCTTTACCTGCAACCTACAGGAACCTGGAGCAAGAGTTGCACCGGTTCTACTTCACCTACGGCGTGGATGGTCTCTTTACCGACCAGGCCGACAGGGCGGTGCGCGTCGTAAAACCGGCTGAGCGTAAACCATCGCGATAAATGCGATGCCGTGACGCTTGGTCAAACAATCGCCGGCGTAAACGATAACCAGCAGTGTCAGACGGGTCTGGGGGAAAATAGATCTGTCAGGTAATCCGCAAAATCGCAAAACAAGAACATTCAGTCTGGTTCCCTGTGCTCCTGCTGCAGGAACTGGTTGAAAAATTAGCTGCGGGGGTATTACCCGATGGCAATTGATTTGCTTTCAGTAAGGCAGGGTCGGTAATTGCACTGCCTTTTTGTAAGTGTAACCTGCGTTTTCTGATACTATCTGCACCAAAAGGATCCTTTCCAAAACACAGATATCTCTCCAACAAAGCTGGAATAATCAGAGGCCATAAAAATTTAAGATATCCTCAATCTCAGTTTTCCGAGCAAAAAATGATTTCTGCTATATATCTGTAATTATGATAGAATTTTAAACTTGGGGATATTCAAAAGATATCTTAAAGCGTTTATAATCAGCCCGTGCCTTCCTTTTTACTAATTTGGTATTTGGCGTTACTGCTCAATTTTTCACAAACAGTTGTTATTTTATATTATTCAAGCTTCTCATTAATGTTCATGCAAGATTCAGGTAGGAGGTAACGGGTGCCTGGGATCAAATGAGAGCGTCCCAAAGCAATCTTTTTGTATACGCTGTTGATTACGCACATCAGATTAAAATTCCTGTTTCCCCAGTCAGCAGGAGGAATCCAACCTAAACCGAGCTGGCAGATCGAGTCTCAATCTCTCCTAGATCCTGTCAATGAAATTTACACCTGCCCCGCACAGCTGTCTACGGACTCCACAATAGTAAACCGTTGTCCGCGTCAGTCAAGAAATTATTTATCTAAATAAAATAGGCGCTTATCTGTTTCCAACACCTCGCATGTTCATTACCGATGAAATTGGCACTCTATTTGCTCTATTTTTCTCTATGATGATGATTTGCGAGATTGAAGATAGTATGGACAGCAGTAAACGACAACTCTTGCAGGTTGTTGGAACAGCAGGAGTTAGCCATGAAATGCCCCAGATGTAAGCACCAGAATCCCCCGGGTGTTAAATATTGCAATGACTGCGGTCAGAGGATGGGTACCCTCTGCTCGGGGTGCAACAGCTTGAATCTGCCTCAAAGCAACTTCTGCCACCAGTGCGGACAGTTTTTGCCGAAAACCAATGCATTTTTTTCTGACGAGATGTCGTCCATGCCGCGTCGTCCTGATGTCGAAAAGGCAACATTGCCGTATGCCGCAGCTGGGGAGCGAAAGTACGTAACGGTTCTTTTTTCAGATCTCTCCGGTTATACGATTCTGGCGCAGCGACTTGACCCGGAAGAAATCAAAGAAATAATCTCACGGCTTTCCCGTGAGATCACCAAGGTCGTCACCAAGTATGGGGGGTTTATCGAGAAATACGTTGGCGATGCCGTCATGGCGGTTTTTGGCGCCATTCGAGCCCATGAAGACGACCCGATCCGAGCCATCCGGGCCGCCATAGAAATCCACGAATCGATCAGCACTTTTAGCTCCACTTACGAAGCGCAAATTGGACAAACCCTGGCGATGCATACCGGCATCACCACCGGCTTGGTTGTCACGGGTGACATGGACTTTGAAAAAGGCACCCACGGCATTGCCGGAGCTACGTTGAATCTGGCGGCACGCTTGTGCGGCGAAGCCAAGCCTGGAGATATCCTGGTCGGATCGGAAACGTATCGTCAGACGATGGGTTATTTCAACTTTGATTCTCAGCAACCGGTACAGCTCAAAAGCGTTGTAACACCGGTCCAAGTCTATAAGGTTATTTCGCGAATTGATCAGCCCAAGAAGGTCCATCGGTTTCACGGCCTGCGGGCCGACTTGATAGGCCGCAATCCTGAGCTTGAACTGCTCAATAAGGCCCTGGACCGGGTCCGGGCTGGAAAAGGCAGTCTTGTCCTGCTTTGCGGAAACGCCGGCACTGGCAAGAGCAGATTGGTGGAAGAGTTCAAATCCACCTTGAATCCTGAAAATGTAACCTGGCGCGAGGGCCAATGCTATCCCTACGCGCGCAATTTCACATACTTTCCGCTGATTGATTTGCTCAGCCGGACTTTCGGTATCAAGGAGAGCGACGCGCCGGAGCATGTCAGAGAAAAAATCGAGTCTGGTCTGGACTTCCTTGAACACAAGGACGATGTGGTTCCATATGTCGGCAGTCTGTATCACCTCAAGTACAAGCAGCTGGAGGGCATCAGCCCTGAGGTCTGGAGATCACGACTTCAAATGGCCTTTATAGAAATCCTGACCGTGATAGCCCGCAGGGCACCAACGATTATTTGTCTGGAGGACTTGCATTGGGCCGACCCATCCTCGTTGGAGCTGATTCGCTTCCTGCTGTCGGATTTCAGATATCCGGCCCTGGTTATCTGCGTCTACCGGCCCACGTTGACTTTACTCTCAAATCAGCAAACAGCCAACCTCGGCGAATCTTATGTGGAAATCCGTCTGGAAGATTTATCGCCGGCAGAAACAAGGACAATGGTCGGATCGCTTCTGAAAACCGAGCAAATTCCATCAGACTTGAAGCATTTTATGCGAGAAAAGGCCGGCGGTAACCCGTTTTATCTTGAAGAAATCATTAATTCCCTTGTCGAATCAGAGACCCTGGTGCATGAGAACGCCCACTGGATGCTGCGCAAAGACATCGGCGATTCGGAGGTATCCTCAACGATCCACGGCGTAATTGGCGCTCGCATTGATCGCCTGGAAACCGAGATGAAACGCATCCTGCAGGAAGCTGCGGTCATTGGCAGGGTCTTCTACTATGAGGTTCTCTCCCACATTACAGAGCTCGGTGGCAACCTCTGGCATCATCTGAGCAGTCTGGAAACGCTGGATCTTATCAAGGCACGCAGCTACAGACCGGCTGTGGAGTACATCTTCAAGCATGCGCTCACGCAAGAAGTCGTGTACAACGGTCTGGTAAAAGGCAAACGCAAAGCGATCCACGAACGAGTGGCGCGCGTGATTGAAAAATTCTTTGAGGATCGACTCCCAGAATATTATGAGGTGCTGGCCTATCATTTTCAAAGCGGTCAGTCTGTTGGCAAGGCTGTGAACTACCTGGCGAAATCCGGGGAAAAATGCTTGCAAAGATATGCGCTGAAAGAGGCCCACGAGTACTATAATACTGCCTTTGCAATGCTCCACAGTCAATCCGACAAATTGCCAAAAAAAGATAGCCTGCTGATCGACCTGCTAAACAAGTGGTCGCTTGTATACTACTACCGCGGACAGTACAAAGAATTGCTCTGCCTGCTTACACAGCATCAAGCTATCGCCGATTCCCTGCCCAACACTGATAAACGCGGTATGTTTTATGCGTGGATAGGATGTGCGCTCTGGCACAGAGAGCGCTTTAAAGAGGCGCACCAACATTTGATGAAGGCTTTGGCCTTTGGTGAAAAAAATAAAGATTTTACCGTGGTTGGCTATGCGTGTTGCTGGCTAAGCTGGGTTTGTACGGAATTGGGTTTGTTCGATGATGCCATCGGGTATGCCGAAAGAGCCCAAAGAATATTCAGGGTCGATCGCAGAGATGACTACATTTATGTCAACTCTATGTGCGGGATGGGATACGCCTTGTGGCACCGGGGGGATAAGTCCAAGACCCTTGAAGTTGGAAATGCCTTACTGGACTTTGGCCGTAAGCAGGGCGACTACCGTGCCAAAGGCATGGGATATTGCTGTATTGGCTGGAGTCATCTGATAGGCGGCGATCTGCCCCAGGCGACCCCTTATTTCGAAAAAGCGGTCCATGTATCGGTGGATCCGTGGTATTCGTTATTTCCTAAGTTGGCACTGGCCTATGGTCTGATTCTCAACGGCAAGGTTTGTGACGCCGAAAAGCACATCGAGGAGATCCTTGAGTTTAGCCAGCAATTTGGCGCGGAGTTCGCCGGAAAACCCGCTCTTTTCTTTCATGACATGATTTTGGTCAGCCAGGGCCGCTTCAATCAGGGGTTGCAGATTCTGGAAGAAAGCTGTCAAGGTTGGCGGCAAAGCGGTTGCAGACTGCGCTATGCTGCCTGCGGATCGATGCTGGCAATCGTATATGCTGATCTTGCCAGGAAAGCCCGTGCCAGGCGACAAAAGAAATTTGCCCTACATGCCGACAAAAAAGCAACCGCCTATTTTCAGGATTCGATTGAATCGGCCAAACAGATCGGCGCCAATGCAGCGCTGGGTCGGGCCTATCGTTTCTGGGGCCTCGCATACCAAGCAAAGGGCGATACCGACAAGGCGGCAGAGTGTTTTGCTCAGGCAGCCACCTATATTCGGTTGTACGGATCAGACGACTTGTCAGAGCAAGTTGCCGATGACCAGGCTCAAGAAATTAAAGCAGACATTGTCGAAGTATAGATCAAAAAAGCAAAAAATGAGACTTCCGGCTGATGGTTTTGTTTGCAGTGTCTGTGCGCTTGTTCAGGGCTATGGAGAAGGGGAATGTGTGCTTTTGTTATGATGTAAGAAACTTTGACTCGTTGTAATGCTACCGTGAGCAACAGCGCTCGCTCAACCGACAACAATGGAGGGATACTATCATGGCAAGAAATAGTGCAACCAGACGACCGAAAAAAGCGGTTATAAAGAAAAAAAAACCAAACCCCAAGAAGAGGCAATCGGCCGCACCCGCGCTTAAGTTCCTGAAATCTGCCCATTCCGCGGTACGGTCACACCTGGCGGCAGCATCCGATTTACCGACATTCCTCGATACAGCCGGTATGTTGAGCCTAAACGGCCGCAAGCGGCTGGTCGAGCAGGCCCTGGTTCTGATCGACGACAATTTCGTCCACCTACCACTAAAGGAGGCCATGCACGGTGTCGACCCCGTGCAGAAATTGCGCTTGATCCAGAATCGACTAGAACAAGCGACGGCGTCAACGATGGACAGCGAGTTCAAGTTTCATCGTGACATGATGGAAGTCTTCACCTCTGTCCGTGACCTGCACACGAACTATTTGCTACCCGCGCCATTCGCCGACAAGGTGGCGTTTCTGCCATTCGATGTTGAGGAATTTTTCGAAAGTGGTGAGCCGCATTATATCGCTACCCACTTCGTGCCGGGGTTCTCCCATGCGCATTTTGAGCAAGGTGTCGAGATCACAACATGGAATGGGGTGCCGATCACGCGGGCAATCGAGGTATCCGCGGACTTGCACGCCGGCAGCAACGCAGCGGCACGCCACGCCCGCGGCGTTGACGGTCTGACCTTACGCGGCCTTCGGCGGGCGCTACCGCCAGACGCGATGTGGGTCATCATCGGCTATGTCGACCTCAATGGTGTTGAGCGTGAGCTCAAGCAGAATTGGCTCGTGACCCCGTCACTGCCGGATTCCAGCGGTGTCGACGCGGATGCGGTCAATGTCCATGCAGCGTCTCTCGGGATCGATATAGAGGCGGATATCGTACAGCGCGCGAAAAAAATGCTGTTTGCACCAAAAGTCATTGCCGAGGAAAGAAAACCCAGAAAGATATCGACTCGCCGCGCCGCTGCCGGCCAATCGGTCGCGACAACGATGGCTGGTGTCTTCAGTGCGAAAAGCGTTACCACACCATCCGGCGAGTTCGGCTACATTCGCATTTTTACCTTCAATGTCAATGATCCGGAATCCTTCATAGACGAATTCATCCGTCTGGCCGGGCTGTTGCCGCAGGAGGGGCTGATCGTTGATGTCCGCGGCAACGGTGGCGGTCACATCCACGCAAGCGAAGGCCTGCTGCAGGTCTTGACGCCCGTGGAAATCACGCCCGAACCGACTCAATTTATCAACACGCCTTTGAACGGGCGCATCTGCAGTCGGCATGAGACGAACCCGGTCGGCATTGATCTCGGCCCGTGGGTCGAGTCTATCCGTAGCTCCGTCGAGACGGGTGCAGTTTATTCGCGCGGCTTCCCGATTACGCCCCATGACTTCGCCAATAAGAAGGGACAGAGTTACCATGGGCCCGTCGTTCTTATCACCGACGCGCGGTGTTATAGTGCGACGGACATCTTTGCCGCCGGCTTCAAGGACCATCGCATTGGTCACATTCTGGGCGTTGCCGCGAATACCGGCGCCGGCGGCGCGAACGTCTGGACCCATGGCCTGCTGCAAGCCTTGTTGCAACTCCCCGCGCCGGCGGATCCCGACTCGCCTTACGAGAATTTGCCGAATAGCGCCGGAATGCGCGTCGCGATCCGCAGGACCCTTAGGGTCGGCGAGCAGTCAGGCACGCCCTTAGAGGATTTAGGCGTCACGCCCGACTCGAGCCACGAATTGACGAAGGACGATCTGCTGAACGCGAACAGGGATCTGATCGACAAAGCCGGTTCGATTCTTGTCAACATGCCGCTGCGGCGGTTGCGTGTCAAGACAATCCTGTCCGGTTCAAAACTCACTGTTCAGGCGACGACCCTTGGCCTCTCGCGTCTCGATGTTTACGTCGACGGACGCCCCATGGTCAGTCTGGACATCAGCGACGGCAATCATAGCTTCGAAGTAGACCTGCCAACCGGCGCGACTCTCATGGAACTCGCCGGTTTCCAAAATGGTGAGCGTGTCGCCGCAAGAAAGCTGGACCTGTGACCGCCGCTTGCGGTGCGGGGGGAAGCTGAAGTCTACCAGTGGTTTAACGCGCCGGCCAGCGCGGGACATACTGGGATAGGGAGGAGTCTCGCAACCCCTCCCTCCCATACCACCGGACGCACGGATACGGTATCCGGCGATTCGGCCGGTCAATAAACCGCCGGAACTGGGGCCGCGGTAAATGCCTCAAAATTAAGGATGTATGTTATAAATAGTCCTGTTTTTTAGGCTTAAAATGATGTTGCTGAAACCAAAAAGGGCGGTTTAAGAACAATTGTGCCAATCGTCGGACTTGCACGAAGCTGCCGGTTCCCTTAAATGCAGCTTTTTGACGATAAAAAGGACATTCTAAGTCCTAAAAGCGGCCTATTTTTAGGCTCATGCTTTAGTTTGCGGCGTTTTACCGCGGTCCGACCCCAGATTCAAATGCAGAGTGATTAAAAAAACATCAAGACATAGAATAAGCGCAGTCCGGATGTCTGAAAAATGATTTCACTAAGGAATGACTGCGACAAAGCGGCATCAAAGAAAATTTAGTGCTGGTCAATGCCATGCATATAACGGCTGCAGTTTTAAGGTTTTTTTAGATCAACTTGGCAATATCATCCATCCTTTTCTTGCGGCATCTTGATCCACTTTTCCACCATGGAAATGAGTACTTTTCTGCGTATCGGTTTGGAAATATAGTCGTTCATGCCGACATTCAAACACTTGTCACGGTCTTGCTTTGTGGCGTGGGCAGTCATGGCAATGATCGGAATATTGGACTTTCTATCGTCTTCTGCCTCTAAGTTACGAATCATCTTAGTCGCCTGGTAACCGTCCATTTCCGGCATCTGAATATCCATGAAAACAAGGTCATAATGTTTTTCTTTCAAAGCATCGACAGCCTGTTTCCCATTCTCTGCAAGATCGACCTTATAGCCGGCTTTTTTCAGATGCCGCATGGCGACAAGTTGATTGGTCGGATAATCTTCAGCCAATAGGATATGATATTCTCTATTGTTGTATCGTTCAGTCAACGTGTGTCGGGTAATCAGATCCGTATTAGTGG
>CALZJV010000177.1 GCA_945787595.1 uncultured Desulfobacterales bacterium
GGGTCGAATTCGGTTGCTGACACCTGACACCCGACACCTGAACACTGCTGGCAAACGTAATCACCCATATCACCCCTCTCTCCGAGCTGTAGGCTCTACCCTCCGGGGCGTAGTCCCTACGGGATGGAGTCGAGCCGGAAGCCGGGGTGGACCAAAGCCGGGCCCTCTGGACCCGGATCTTTACTTCCCGGCATCGATAAGGACCTTTACATCCTTTACCCCGTCCGAGAGCATTTTATAAGTGCCATCCGGCCCTAAGTTATAGGACTGGGCCTTCAGTGTATTTGCAATGGCTGTTTTCACTTTGTCGGAATGGATCGCCTTGTCGAAAACATCGGCTAAGGTGGCTTTTACATCCGCGGGTAATCCTTTGGGAGCGACCAGATAATAATATGGATCGAGGTAAAAATTGTATCCGGTCTCGATGAGGGTCTTGGTCTCAGGCGCGTAACTAAAACGATCTTTGCCAAAGGCCGCAATCATTTTAAGATCGCCGTTTTCGAGATATTTGATATGGGCGCCTGCAGGACAACCGACATCTACGTGGCCGCCCAGAATGCTCTGGATCTGCTCTGCACCGCTTTTGTGTTTGACAAATTTGAATTCAAGACCGGCTTGATTCTTGACGGCGGACATAATCATCTGTTGCGGCATGGCATCAAACGCGATAGCCAACTTTTTCGTTTTTGCCAGCGCAATAAAGCCGTTGATATCGTTAAAGGGAGCATCCGCTTTCGCTACCAGGGCGACTTCTCCTTTGGTAATGGTACCGATGTAGTCAAAGGTATCGATTTTGAAAGGTAGTTTGTCGCCTCGTTTGGCCAAATTCAAGAGAATGGGCACATTCACAGCCAATCCCAGTGTCAAACCATCGGGCTTCGCATTCATGAGCCCCGATAGCATGGCCACGCCGCCCCCCCCGGGTTTGTTCTCCACCACAACGTTCCAGCCCGTATTTTCTTCGACCTGGGCGGCAACAATTCGCCCCAAAGTGTCAGTGGATCCCCCGGTACCAAAACCGACATGAAGTTTGATCGATCCCTTTGGAGACCAATCGGCGGCTTGACTCAAAGACGGAACGATCAGCATACAAGCAACAACAAAACAGACGAAAAGCGATCTTATTTTCATGATTCTCTCCTCTCTTGAATTATCTGGCGTTTGATTTTCCCTACCAAGTCTCCTTCTTATGGTCTAGTGTTTGAGAGTTCCTCCTTTCTCTAAGTTGGCGGTTGCATTACTGCAAGACATCCTCTTGCGCTTTAAAAACCAGCTGCAGGGGTAGCGGGATTCGCAGACGGATCGCTCCCGGTACCGGGCAAACCGACACGCACCCGTTGAAGTGGACGCACTCTTTCGGATAGGTGACCGTGGGGATCTCGCCTTTTTTCGATCCGTAGAAAACATCCTCGGAACAGATATCGGCACATTTGCCGCATTTGATGCACTTTTCAGACTCTATAATGGGTGGCATGGTTATACTCCCTGAGGCGGACAAGTCACAACTAAAATAAGGTTTATGGTACAAATGAGTGGGTTTTGACGTCATCCTCAAAAAACGTGAGGCTAATACGGCCGCCAATCCAGAATATTTTGTTCATCGGCCCGTCTGATGATATGGGCCCGATTTAGGGTCGGGTCGGTATACGGGTAGTCCGGCCGGTTATGGAGCCCGCGTGTCTCTTTGCGGTCAAGGGCCATCTCAAAGGTGAGCTCACCGATATCCAGCATATTGAGAACTTCCAGGCTCCGAACGGTTTCATGGGAGTTGCGGCACACCATACCGTTACGGGCTTTATCCTTGATGCGACGCAAGTGTTGCAGCCCTTGTTTTAGAAGGGAGGCGTTGCGCACCGGTCCGGCATAGTCCACCATGGTCTGCTGGAGGGCAATATTGGTCTCCTCCCAATCGGGACCGTTCGCTCGGCCCCGCATAGTGTCGAGCAGGCGATTTTTTTCCTCAATTGATGCCGCAAGCGCGTCCGTATCTGTTGGTCTGACAGCTCGGGCGTATTCAGCGGCCTTCTCACCACCGATATACCCGAAAGTTCCTGCGGCCGAGATATCGCCGAAGGCCTCATCCCCCGCGGCATACAACCCCGGCAGGGATGTTTCCGCGTTTTCGTTGGCCACTATCAAACCGCCACCCCGGATGGGATAGGTAGCGAACTCAATGGGGTGTTTACGAAAATCGATCCCCTCCTGATTCATGTGGGCGGTCATGGCGGGGTAGCCTTCGTTTTCCATCCAGTGCATCATATAGGCATGATCATCCGCCGTAATCTCGGTACAATCCATATACAGGGGGCCTTTGCCGGCCTGGGTATATTGCTCGGGGGCCAGTTTGTTCACTTCACAGATCATGTCACCGTACCGGCGATCCGGTTTGTCCACAAACGTTCCCGCCGGCCGGCCCTCCCAATCCCTGACAACTCCGATCCAAGTGGCCTGTCCGAAACGAGCGAAATACTTGGGGCCGATATGCCGCTGGGGCATCTCCAAATTCTGCAGCTCCGCCCCGGCGCGATAGGCCATACTCCGCCCGTCTCCGGTCTGGGTACCGCCGTGGGGATCGTTAAACAGCCAACCCGGAGTTAGGCTGGGATAGAGCCGCGAGCATTTACCAGTACCCAGCACAACCGCCTTGGCGTTGAAAACCATGAGCTTATCTTCCCGGGTGTGGGCACCCACGGCCCCGACAATCCGATCTCCCTGGCGTAGGAGATCAAACACCATAACCCGGTTCAAAATGGTAACGCCCCGCTTCAGCGCCTGCTTGGCCAGGACCTCCTTCTGAAAACGGCCCTCATACTTGATATGAGTCATGGGGTGGCCCGCAAAGGAATGGCCCGCAAATTCCCAACGGCCCTGATATGTCATGGGTATACCCCACTTATCCCAGAGCTGTACGATATCGAAAGCCTTGCGAAATTGGGTCCGTAACAGGTCTTTGCTGATGAGAATTTCCCCTTTGGCGGTTCGCAGCAATTCCTCGATCCAGGCGTCTCGGTCGCTACCATGAATTTCGGGGATATAGGTCTCGAAATGATCATTGCCCATCCGCCCGCAACCGCTGTACTCGACATTGCCCTTCTCAGCGACAATTACCTGGGCGCCAAGTTCCGCGGCCCGGATGGCGGCCATCAGGCCCGCGATTCCCCCGCCAACGCAAAGAATGTCGGTTGATATCCGTTCCTCTTTCATCCTCGTTCTCCATTTATTGCGGCTGTGGGTCGCGGCCCTTAGACCTGTCGCACCCTCAGATATTCCGTATAGCTCTTATACCCGTGCGTCAGATCCTGCCGGTTCACCTCCTTGAGGGTAGCGGCCTCTTTTTAAGGCATCGAATCATCGCCTTATGATCCTTAATACTATCCTCTTTCTGGGTAGGGTCTCCCACGATGTAATCATACCAGACATGGGAGCGTTTTCGGAGTTGATCGATAATCTCAGAGATAATTCCGTAACAACTAGGCCAAATGATAAGGGTTGTCAACCCCTTTCTCAAGGTAGCCGCTTATCGGTTTGGATGGCGAAAAAGTTTGGTCAGTCACTTAATTGAAGGGTCGTGGAGTTTTCAGCGCAAGCCTTTGATTATAGCGGAGTGGATGATCGCCACCGAAAGCGGATGCTGTCTGAGACCATTAGGGATCGTAAGGTGATCCGCAAAGTCCGCTTAACCACGGTGCGATCTGTCCGAAAGGTCGGGCGGATCCAAAACTTCTTTACCATCCGGAACCGGTCGTTCTCATCCATCCCGCAACCGCAGCACGGGACTCTATCGAAAACGGTGATTGGGTATACCTCGAGACTGCAAGAGGCAGAATCAAACAAAAAGCGATTCATTCAGATAAGGTCGAGCCGCGAGTGGTTTGCGCCGATTTTGGTTGGTGGTTTCCCGAGAAGGGAATCGCCGACCTTTTTGGCTGGTCGGATTCAAATCTAAACATGCTGACCGACGACCAATAACAAAACAATCCGGAGACCGGTTCTGAAAATTTACGAGGGATGCTTTGCAGAGTTAGGTTAGTTGATTAGGGATAAAGGAATATTCGCCGCATTTGAGATAGACACGATATGCGCCCAGGCATGAAGATTAAAATTTCAGTCCTTGAAATTGGTTGAAAATTTGCGTAACGTCATTCGGTTTTCGCCATTCTGACCGATTTCCGCAGTATCCCCCCTTTGGTTTGATGTCCTTGGGCGATCACTACGAAGGCTTTGGGATCTGCATCACTTACGATAGCTTTCAAGATATTGACATCGGATCGATTTACCGTGCTAAACAAGGTGGTGTGCTCTGCTTTGGAGTACATGCCCCTACCCGCCCAACTGGTAACGCCCACTCCCAAACGATCCATCAAGACCTGGGATACCTCGTCCGGAGAATCGGTCACGATAAAAACTGTGCGGACCACACTGGGTCCCTCCAGGACATAATCGGCAACAAATCCCCAGGTAAACAATGTAACAAAGGCATACAGAGCCATCTCCCAGCCGAAGACCAGCCCCGCAATCAGGATAACCCCTCCGTCGATAAGAATATAGACCTGGCTGTTCGGTATACCGGTTTTCATCTGTATGACCCGGCTGATAACCGATGTGCCGGCCGGCGAGGTGCCGCCCCGGTAAATCAGACCAATGCCGACACCGCCTATGATCCCGCCATACAGGGCATTGAGGAGCAAATCTTTGGTAACGCCGACAGGAAGAATAATTGCCAATCCGTCGACCCCCAGACTGTAAACCAACGTTACATAGAAGGCACGGACGAGAAAACGAAATCGCCCCAGATAGAAAAAGCCGATGACCAACATGGGAAGCGTCAAAATCAGCATCGTCAATCCCTTGGGCCAGCCGGTGAACTCGTAGATAATGATCGCCGCTCCTGAAACCCCGCCCGGCGCTATGTTAAACGGCGCCAGGAACAGGTCGAAGTTGACTGCCAGAACAGCGGATCCAATCGTCAACAAAAGATATTCCGGTAATATTTTGTGGAGATCAAGTTTAGCGATCATTTTTCCAATTTTATTCGTCATTTTATCAACCTCATATTCCTCTTTGTGTCTTCGTATCTTGGTGTCATAACTTTAGCTATAAAATTAAAAAACCCAAAATTTTTTTCAAAGGATCATGGAGAATGGGCTGATGTTTGTCAATTAAAATAACCAATGCAAACCCTGTAAACTTAAATCATTATGAATGAATCAAGTAGTCATCAGTTATGTCGCCAACATCAACTATGTAGCCGCATTTCGACAGCTCAGCATCCCTCTGGGTGCTATTTTCGGCATGTCATTGCTTAAAGAACCGCGTCATCCGCCGAAATTGGTCGGTGTTTCGATTATCTTTCTTGGTCTTGTAGCGGTTGCAATAGGATAAAAGGTTCAAAGCTGCCCCGCTCAAAGGGGTTATATCTTTGGTCATGGACATTAACTGTCATAGGTGCTACAAGTTCGTTGCTATTCCCCCCCAATAAATTTTTAAAAGCTAATACCGATGAACCTTAACCAGCTCAAAATATTCTATATGGCCGCCAAAAAAGGGAATCTCAGCCTGGCGGCAAAAGAGCTTTTCATTTCCCAGCCGGCAATCACCAAAGGCATCCAGCGACTGCAGGAATTTTACGACATTAAGTTCATTGACCATATCGGTAAAAAACTGACCCTGACCGATGCCGGAGAAGTACTTTACGAAATCGCCGAAAAGATATTTGAACTGGAAAGCCGCGCCGAAGAGAGTATCCGTGATTTTCAGCAGCGCAAAAGGGGACACATTCGGATTCTCTCAAGCGAAAGCTTCGGCGACTACTACCTTCCCCATATCATTATTCCATTCAGCAAAGCATATCCGCTGGTCCGGATTTCCATGAATATCCTGCCGACCGAGCAGGTAATCGAACATACTGCGACCCTCAATGATGACCTGGGATTTATTTCTTATCCTGTGGAACATCCAAAACTGATGCTAAAAGAAGTCCTGGAAGACCAGCTGGTGATCATTACATCGCCTGACCATCCTCTAACCCGCAAACAGACCCTTGCCCCCCGGGATCTTGAAGACGAGCTGCTGATCATGCATGAAACAGGTTCGGCGCCCCACAAGGCCCTTGAGGAGTATATTCGAAAAAACGACCTTTCCGTTAAAATTCACCTGGAAATTTCCAGCAACCACGCCATAAAACGTGCGGTTGAAGACCAACTCGGTATCGCTCTAATTTCAAGACGGGTGGCCATTGAAGAAATCCGAGCCAAAAGACTCGTTGCGATTCCCCTGTCTGATCCGTCCATGAGCCGCAGATACTACATGGTACACCACAAGGACAAGTACCTTTCCGAGCCCCTGCAGGGTTTTATCAATGGGGTGTTTGAATGGGCGGCTGAATACTTGCGGGAGCTCAGATGAGTGTCGATAAGAGCAACAGATTGAAGGATTGCATTTTAAAGGTTTTTTCTATATTAATAACTTCTCAGCGTTCTCTGCGAACTCTGCCTGCCCAATGAAATCTCTGGAGGCAATCATGTACGGCAAATATCGCGCAGAGCTAAAACACGAACTCGAAGAAATCGCCCGGGCCGGCTTGTATAAATCCGAACGTCACATCTCATCCGCCCAGCAGGCCCGCATCAATGTCGGCGAAAACCAGGTTCTGAATATGTGCGCCA
This sequence comes from uncultured Desulfobacterales bacterium, assembly GCA_945787595.1. Next base: position 6,666 of record CALZJV010000177.1, read on the forward strand.
ACAATTACCTTGGTCTGGCAAATAACAGCGAAATTATCGAAGCAGTCAAAGCGGGTTTGGACGAACGGGGATTCGGCATGGCATCCGTTCGTTTTATCTGCGGCACCCAGGATATTCATTCCGAGCTGGAGAAAAAAATCAGCCATTTTTTGGGTACGGACGACACCATTCTCTACTCATCTTGTTTTGATGCCAATGCCGGTCTTTTTGAAACATTGCTTAGCGAAAAGGATGCAATTATCTCGGATGCTTTAAATCATGCTTCGATTATCGATGGAATCCGCCTGTGCAAAGCAGCCCGCTTTAGGTATACCCACGGGGACATGGCATCGCTGGAAAATTGTCTCAATGAGGCTGCCGGTGCAAAAACCAGAATGATCGCTACAGACGGTGTCTTCAGCATGGACGGGGACTATGCAAAATTGGACCACATCTGCGATCTGGCGGAAAATCATGATGCCCTGGTCATGGTGGATGACAGCCATGCCACCGGTTTTGTGGGACCCACGGGACGCGGCACACCTGAACTTTGCGGGGTTCAGGATCGGGTCGACGTCATCACCTCAACTCTGGGAAAAGCATTGGGTGGTGCTTCCGGTGGATTCACCACTGGACGCAAGGATATCATCGAAATACTTCGCCAGCGCTCCCGTCCTTACCTTTTCTCAAATTCCCTGGCACCGCCCATTGTTTCGGCGGCCCTGAAAACCATCGACTTGTTAAAGGAATCAAAATCTGCCAAAGAAAAGTTGGAATCCAACACAATTTTCTTCAGGGAGCAGGTTGCCAAGGCCGGTTTTACCATCAAGCCCGGCACCCATCCCATTGTCCCCATCATGCTGGGAGATGCTAAACTGGCTCAAAAGATGGCGACCTTGCTTCTGGAAGAAGGTGTTTATGCGGTGGGTTTCTTTTATCCGGTGGTCCCCAAAGGCCAGGCGCGCATACGTGTTCAGATTTCGGCTGCACATTCCAGGGAAGATATGGAGTTTGCATTGGAAAAATTCATTAAAGTCGGCAAAGAATTGGAAGTGATATAGTAAAGATAATTTAAATGATTGGATTCTGTTTTGAAATAAAAATTATTTTAGACAGGATTCACAGGATTTTCTGGATAGTAGGGCCTTCGGCCTAAGGGTATCTCGCCGCAGGCGAAAAGAATCCCATTAATCCCGTAAATCCTGCCTGCCCAATGGAATCTTTTCATCTCATTCCATCGGGGTCAAAAAAAAATTTAAAATAGAATCCATTCCTCATTCCATTCGTAAATGAAAGGCGCAATGCCATGAAGATGAAGGCACTTGTCAAAGCCAAACCGCAGCCGGGTATCTGGCTGGAGGATGTCACGATGCCGCAAATCGGAATCAACGATGTCCTGATCAAGATTCATAAAACATCTATCTGCGGCACGGACGTGCACATCTACAACTGGAATGCCTGGGCCCAAAAAACGATTCCGGTCCCCATGCATGTCGGGCACGAGTTTGTCGGTACCGTAACGGAAATTGGCGCCAACGTTCATGACTTTAAACCCGGAGACATTGTTTCCGGCGAGGGTCACCTCGTCTGTGGACGGTGCCGCAATTGCCTGGCAGGTCGACGACACCTGTGTATGAATACCAGCGGTGTCGGTGTCAACCGGCCCGGTGCTTTTGCCGAATATCTAAGCATTCCGGTAACCAATGTGTGGTACTGCGACCCGGATATTCCCATGGACATTCTCTCATGTTTCGACCCCCTGGGAAACGCCACCCACACCGCCCTTTCCTTCGATGTCCTCGGAGAAGACGTCCTGATTACCGGCGCCGGTCCCATCGGTTGCCTGACAGCCGCCATCACCAGGCACGCCGGTGCCCGTCATGTGGTCATAACCGACGTCAATCCCTATCGGTTGGAACTGGCTAAAAAAATGGGAGCAACTCTGACCCTGGACGTTCGGCACGAAAAAATCAGAGATGCTCAGAAAAAACTGGGAATGAGAGAAGGGTTTGATGTGGGTATGGAAATGTCCGGTAACCCGGACGCCCTGCGCTCGATGCTGGCCAACATGTGCCATGGTGCCAAAATTGCGCTTCTGGGTATCCTCCCACCGGCCACCGCCATCGATTGGGACCTGGTTGTTTTCAACGGTTTGAGCATTAAGGGGATCTATGGCCGCGAAATGTATGAAACCTGGTATAAAATGACGGTGATGATTCAGTCGGGGCTGGATATCACCCCTGTCATCACCCATCGATTTCATTATACCGAATATGAGAAAGCCTTTGAAATTATGCGTTCTGGCAAGTCCGGCAAAGTCATCTTAAACTGGGTGGAGGATTAACATTAGGCCCTTAGGCCATTTTTTCTGACAACATGTTGTAAGGAAATGAAGGTGTCAGGTGTCTGGTGTCGGGGAAATGAGATGTTAGATACTGAAACCTGACACCCGACACCTGACACCTATACAATCGTGAAAGGAGGTACGGAAAGTGGCACAAAAGCCGTCGAACGACAAATCGTCAGTCAATTCAGAGCCCTCAAATAAATCGAATCGTACGCTAAAGATCGTCCAGGAGGCACTGAGAGAGGTCGAAGATAAATGTCAGGCCATTATCAACAATATCGAAGATGGTTATTACGAAGTCGATCTTGACGGAAATTTCACCTATTTTAACGACGCCATGGCCCTAATCACCGGTTATTCCCGACAGGAATTGATCGGGATGAACAACCGCCAAATTATGGACGAATATCATACCAGGCAAGTCTCTGATGTTTTTAAAAAAGTCTATCATACCGGTCTGGCAGCCAAGGCAATAGATTGGGAGTTGATCCGAAAAGACGGCTCGCGGTGTGTTATTGAAGTCTCCGTGTCTTTGAAAAAAGATTTAAATTCCCAGCCTGTTGGGTTTTTGGGAATTGCCCGTGATATTACCCACCGTAAAATAATGGAGCAGGCCCTGAAGGAAAGCGAACGAAAATACCGAACCATCATCGAAAATATTGAAGACGGTTATTACGAAGTAGATCTTGCCGGAAATTACACGTTTTTCAATGACGCCATCACGCATATTACCGGTTACACCCGCGATGAATTGATGGGTATGAACAACCGGAAATATATGGATGAGTACAATGCCAAGCAGGTTTTTGAAGTCTTTAATAAGGTCTATCAAACAGGGCTGGCAACCAAGGCGCTTGATTGGAAACTGATCGCAAAAGATGGCTCAACGCGTTTTATTGAAGCATCCGTAACCTTGAAAAAAGATCTGAACTCCCGGCCGGTTGGATTTATGGGAATTGCCCGTGACGTCACCGACCGCAAACAATATGTGGAAATCCTCGAAGCCAGGGAGAAAGAACTGGAAATAAAAACCAAAAACCTCGAAGAAGTCAACACTACCCTGAAAGTGTTGCTGGAAAGAAGAGATACAGATAAGGCTGCGCTCGAGGATACGATAATCGGGAATATTAATGACCTCGTGATACCCTATCTGGAGAGGGATCTTTCTGCGTTGGAGAATAACCTGGAAACCATCACATCTACTTTCTTTCGCAGGCTGACCACAAAGTATGCCAATCTTACGGCAACCGAAATTGAAGTGGCGAACCTGGTCAAAAACGGTAAAAGCATCAAAGACATTGCGGATTTACTCAGCATTTCCGGCAAAACCGTTGAGACTCACAGAATGAACATTCGCAAAAAAATGGGAATCGCCAACACCAAAACAAGCCTCAGAAGCCATCTTTTGTCTCTCGCCTAATCCCCGAATCCAAATAAGCTGAAATCAAAGCTTACATATTGATATTACTTGAAATTCTGTTGTTTTTGGCAGCTTTCATAAGGACGGTATGCAAAAAAGAAAAATGGCCGGAATTCCTCTCTGAGCCGCAGGCGAGCCGGAGGCATAAATATTCAATCGTCAATCGAACCTCTTCATTTTAAAATAACCACCTAGAAGTCGTAGGTGGTTTTTACATGATTTATTGGGGTTGACCCTGTTTTAAATCCGCGGTTTACTTTAACTTAGAGCAGAGCGTAAAAAACCCAATTATCGTAATATGAAAAAGGAGGAATGATGAATCAATTTTTAAAATTAAAAAAGTTAAAGACCTTATTCATAGACGATGATGACGTAATCCGGGACATTATGCAGACGCTTTTTACGAAAAAAGGGTGTTTGTTAAAAGCATTTGAAACAGCAGAAGAAGGTCTGCAGGCTCTTGAGAGGGAACGGTTTGATATTATCATTAGTGATTTCCAGCTACCCGGCATCAATGGTGTGGAATTTTTCAAACGGGTAATGGTCTCTCATCCGGATACCATAAAAATACTCATCTCCGGTTATGGAAATGAAGGTACCGTTTCCGAGGCGTTTGAAATTGGTGTGCATGCGTTCATAAAAAAGCCTTTTTCCCTGACGGCTTTTATAGAAAAACTGTTGCCGCATGTCGAAAAACGTCAGGACTGGGAATTTCAGAACAGTGACACGGCTGCAACCGATGCAGCGCCGGAGAACCAAAACCAAGCCCAATCCGCCGACAACAATATCAACGGCTCCCGGCTTTCAAAAGCAATGCTTTCTATAAATCTCATGTCCTACCTCCCTCACGATTCGAAAAAAAAAACGGCGACCAAGGCTAGTAGATATAATCCAAGTCAAGTAACTGTTTAAGGCTCGTAATAACGGGCTCCGAGGCTTGCACCTCCGGCCAATTTCGACGCACGCTATAGTGTTTTAGCCAGACAGGGTGCAAACCGTAGTCCCCGGCGCCGCAAATATCGATACGATAGTCATCTCCCACGTATACCGCCTGCCCGGCTGCAATGTTAAGTTTTTCCAGACACAGGCGAAACGGTTCCGGGTCGGGTTTGGGGGGTATATCACCTTCCCCCGCGATAATGATAACCTGAAAAAATTTCTCCAACTCGGGAAAAAGACTGATGCGATGGGTGCCTGTGCGTATCTGACCCTGGGTGTTGGTAATCAAAGCAATTTCATAGCGGGCACTCAGGGATTCGAGCACTTCCTCAGCCTCGGGGAAAACAGTTGTACAGGCTTTTACCGTCTCCCAGTATTCGCCCTCCCACCTTTCAAGCTGTCCTGATTCCGGCGCCAGGCAGTAATAATAATAAACCTCTCGCCACAGTGACTGTCTGGAAAAATCGGATCGCCCATGAAACTTCTTGCGAAGCCGCCGGTAGATCGTCAGAAAATCTTCCCGGATCGTTAGGCCAAGATTTGCAAACAATTTGTCCTGAGCCTGCTTTTCAGCAGTGCGAAATCCATCGGCTGAATCCACCAGGGTCTGACCGAAATCGAATATGACTGCTTTGATCATAGTATTAGTTGATTGAGTTGATTATGTTGATGGGTTGATTCAGTTAGGTCAATCAATCCAGTCAACTTAATCAACCACCAAATAGGAGCTCCCTTACTTACAAACCTCCCAGCATCCCCGCTTTCCAGCAAGTGAGCTTTTCGCATTAGGCCTATGCCTTACTCCCCCTGCCTCATGCACTATGCTCTATGCCCTAAGGCTCCTCATTCCGCATTCCAACTTCCGACTTCCAATCTCTTATTCCCCCTTCCGCATTCCGCCTTCCGACCTCCTCATGCCGACTTCCCTCCGGGGCGTGCGCCCCTGCGGGCCGGAGGCCGCCTTCCTAACCGTTTCATAGGCTATCCTCTGCAGAAATCCAGCGCGGTCTTTGGCCAGATCCAACCTTATTTTACCTTTAATCTGAAGGGTTGCCGACAACCCTTCAGGACTGGCGTTGAAAAAAACCGCATAAAACACACAGGCCGTCAGGTAGGCTCCGCTGGGGTTCGCGTGGCGATCGTCAATGTGATATAGATTGAGTTCACCATCCAGAGCCCGGTACTTCTCCCAGGCCAGCCCCACCGGCGCCAGATCGGCACCAAGCTCTGCAGCGATCTGTCCGTAGGCATCCGCCAGAATCTTTTGGGTCCGGGGATGGGATTTGTTCGCCCAGGTCATGTAAAATAACGTTTTAGCTCCCTGCTGTTTTATCTCTTCATTCAGCCGACGCGCATGGATTTGAAAACTTTCCAGGTCCTCCAGGGGACCGCCGCTGCGATCCTGCAGCACTACCCAGTCCCACTGTTGGCTTCGGATCTTCTCCCGGGTTGGCGCATTGTTCCAGTGCCACTGCAGACCGGCACCCTCTCCGGTAATCTGGTCTGTATTCAGTCTAAAGCCTTTGCCGGCGGTATGCGCCAGCTCCACGAGCATCTGAGGCATGAAATGCAGATATGTGTGGCTGTTGCCGATGAATAGGACGTTCATTGCCTCTGCCTGAGTCTTTAGCTCATTTTAAATTTTAGCTCACTTCTAACTTTTCAGACTATTTTTACATGAATTGGCCACAAATTGCCAGTCTAAAGCGATTTGATATAGCTGTTCGCTGCAATATCTGCCAACCATCGGTGGAAGACGTCAGCCTAAAAACAACTCTTGGCCAACCGGTTTCATGTAGACTTCTATCCCTGCCGGCAGACCTGACTGAACGTCTTCATGAATTTATAGAACAGTCTATATATAATTAAACACCGCAAAATCGGGCTAAAGCTTTTGCCGCAAATGCCGAAATCCTATAATACGATATTAAAAGTCGATTTTAAGTCGACCAAATCTGGAGGACAGCATGAGCACATCTCCCAAATGCCCGAAATGCGGTTTCACAGGGAACGCGTCATTCAAAGAGTGCCCGCGGTGCGGTGTCATTATCAGCAAGTTTTTGCATAAAGCAAAGGGTGACCGGCAGGCCGACAGCAAAGACACCGCACGCAAAAATTCCGGCCTGGAAAATCTTGCGCATGCAGATACCCTGATCATCAGGCAGCAGAAGGAATGGGGTGAAATCCTGACCGGTTTTGAAACGAAAAATAAGTATGAGGTGGTCGATCATTTTAGCAACCCGCTGTTAGAGGCTCAGGAGGAAGGCGGTTCCGCCCTGACCACAATCACCCGGCTGTTTTTGAAAGCGTTGCGTCCTTTCACGATGCACCTGTTTTCGCCCCAGGGAGCCGGTCTTTTCAAACTAACACGGCCGTTCCGCTTTTATTTTCACGAGCTTGATGTCAGCCAATCTAACGGCGCTCCGCTGGGCAAAATCAAACGGCGCTTTGCCTTGCTGCGTAGAATATACTCGGTTGTCGACCGCAACGGTAATGAAATATTCGAGCTTTTCGGCCCCTTGCTTCATCCATGGACATTCCAAATAAAAAAAGGCGGCCAGGAGCTCGGCAAGATAACCAAAAAGTGGAGTGGCCTGGCCAAAGAGTCCTTCACGGACGCCGACAATTTCGGCATCACCTTTCCCGAGGGAATCGATCTTCCCCAGAAAGCCGTCTTACTGGGCGCCGTATTCCTGATCGATTTCGTACACTTTGAAAATAGCGGTAATCGCAATTAATGCGGATATATCCTTTTTAAACAATATAAAAATCTGACTATATTAACGCAATAAATTGAATTTTTCCCGGTTTCATCCCGAAACCGGGAATTCAAAATCTCCCTTGACAACCAAATCCCCCTTCGATAATTGGATTCTAATAGTTTCCGTTCGTTTTTGAATATATAAAAAGTCGCTGATAATATTGGTTTTTAAAACATATCCAAGCGAAACCCAAAGTTCTTGTCCGGCTTGACCGTGCGGGGAGACTATACATAGAAAGAAGGATTAAAAATTGATTTTTCGGTTGACTTTATTCAATGATTTTGGTCAAAAATACAACTCAAAGTGATGATAAGGTACCATGAAAAAAGAACTTTTTTATTTTAAAGACCGCCTAACTGCGCTGCTCTGCATTGCGGGATTGCTCGTACTTTTTAACAACTGCACCTATTTTCAATCATATCAGAGAAGCCGCGAACCAATAGGGCAAAGCCCAGCCGTTCATTTGCCTCCTGCATATTTGGAAGCCGTCCGCGATGCAGCCAATCCGGAACCTGACGAAGTCTACGGTCATTTAATCCCTGTGGCAGCCTCCAATCCCAAACTCGTTCGAAAGGCCTTTGACGGCGAGGAATATGTTCTGATGGTCACCTGGGTCGGGAATGCAAGCTATTACAAAACCACGGATCAGGACGGCTATTACAATACTCAAGGGTTCGATATCTGGGTCACAGTGGTACCCGAATTACAGCAACGGTGTGCCGCCCCCGACTTTGGTTTGCGGGATCTTAAGCTGCGGCTCAAGCAGTTTCTCGGCATGCCTCCGAACACGAGCAAGACGGAATTTGTCGAATTTTGGGTTCGCCCGCAGGATCTGTTCCGTCCCTGTCCGGATGCCGAAATCAACGACGGCAGCTGTGACCTGAGCCTGCCGAACAGGGTGTCGTCAGCTCATCGCGCCTGGTTCAACGATTATCGGGCCAAATCCTATTGCTCCGGCGAAAAATGTCCGGATTTGTTACCCTACCCCTGGACTCAGCTGGGTTACACCTATGATTGGGGAAACCCCAAAACCGAGGTCGGCTTGAGTGAATTCGTGATCAAAACAAATTCGAAAGTTAAAGTTAACCGGATTGAATCAACCCTGAAATATTGTAATCGCCAGTAAAGTCAAACTCCAATCGAGCGAAAAACGACATGAGAATTTGAAACTCTTGTCACCAAATAAGGAGACCAAAATGGCTGAATCCGATTCTAAAAAATCAAAATCTGCCGCCCGCAAACGCAAAGCAGCGGCGCGTACGCCCGAAAGTACGCCGACTGATGCGGCCGCACAACCGATAGGGATCTTCAATCGAAATTCGGCCTTCAAACTCAACGACCAGGAGGTCGAAAAACACCTTGCTTCAGGAGAACACAGCGGGCTGCTGGAGGATTACTTCGGCGAAGAAACGTATCGTGAGCTGAGTAAACTCGCCCAGGAGGCGTCTGCCAGGAGTGTGCGTGGCGGACCGCGCGTGCTCATTATTCCCGGCATTATGGGCTCGAAAATAGGCCGAAAAGGCAGAATATTCGATGATACGATCTGGATCGATCCGCTTGATGTCGCGACCGGCAACCTTACTGATCTGCGCCTGAACGGTGAAGACACCAAACTCAGGCCGCTCGGTGTGATCCTGCTTGCCTATTTGAAGTTAAAACTTTTACTGCGGGCGGCCGGATACGACGCTGACTTTTACCCCTATGATTGGCGCAAAAGCATTTCACTGCTGGGTCAGGAACTTTGCGCCCACCTGAAAAAAGAAAAAGCGGCAGATATAAGTATCGTCGCCCACAGCATGGGCGGTCTGGTAACCCGGGCGGCCGTTGCGCTAAAAGCGCCTAAAATTAAGCAGGTCGTTATGCTCGGTACCCCAAATCACGGCTCCTTCGCACCGGTGCAGGTCCTGCGGGCAGTCTATCCCATTTTGCGCAAAATTGCCTTTATCGATTTGAAGCATTCAGCTAACAAACTCGTAAAAAAGGTTTTTCGTACCTTCCCGAGCCTCTATGAAATGATGCCCTGGCCGGAAAAGTTTTCTACGGTAGACCTCTATAATTTGACCGGCTGGCCGTCGACTGACCCGGTCCCCATTGCCAAACTGTTGCAATCCGCCCGCCGGGTTCAGCAATCACTGGCACAGGCCGACAAACGCTTTACCTTAATTGCCGGTGTAAATCAGGAAACCGTTGTGGGTGTCCATCTGGAAGAAAATGAATTCTCATACGATCTTTCCATGGAAGGCGACGGCACGGTTCCCCTTGTCTTTGCAGAGCTGCCCGGCGCCGCAACTTATTTTGTCGAAGAGTCACACGGCAGCCTCCCCAATAACCGCCAGGTGGCCAAAGCAGTTGATGACATTCTGGCTACAGGAGCCACTGCAGTCCTGCCGGACCGCTGGGAAGCTTCCCGGGCCGGGTTGACCCGTATGATGAAAGACAGTGATTTCGAAGAAATAGATTATGGCGGCTCCCGCGGACGAGCGCTCAGCCTGCGGGAGCAGCGTCAACTGCTGGATGAGCTAGTCTCGGCAACATCCCATGAAGCCCCCGCTATATCTGCTGGAGAAGCAGGTGTGGCAGCGACATCAAAATCCGGCAGGTTTGATCGTGAATTGCAGCGGATTGTTATCGGACGCCGCTATCAACACCGGCTGGAGATCAGACTGGCCTGCGGCAGCATCACCGATGTGGACGCCCGCGCCTATGTTCTAGGGATGTTTCGTGACGTCACGCCGGCCGGTGCCGCGAGTGCCATCGATTCGCTGCTGGAAGGTACGATCAGCGAATTCATCACCCGGCGTATGTTTAACGGCAATGTCGGTGAAATATCGATCATTCCAACCGGAAGGCACCCGGTGCGGCCCGATCTGATCGCCTTCGCCGGTTTGGGAGCTTTTGACAAGTTCAGCAGCGATGTTCTGGAACTGGTAGCGGAAAACATTATTCGCACTTTTCTCAAAACCAGGGTGGATGATTTTGCCACCGTTCTGTTCGGCGGCGCCTCCGGACGTCAGCCTGAAAAGGTCCTGGAGAATCTGTTGACAGGCTTCTTTCGCGGCCTGCTTGATGCGGACGCCCAGCATCGCTTCCATGGGGTCACGATCTGTGAAGCCGACCGCGGGCGGTACGAAGCCATCAAACGCGAGCTTTACCGCCTCTCCAGCACACCGCTCTTTGATCAGGTCGAGGTGACCATTCAAGAAATTCAATTGCCTCCGATAGTTGAAAAAAGGGTCTGGGGCGCACGGCCGGCGGAAAGGCGGGAACCGGTATATCTGATCGTGCGCTCCAGCCAATCTGAAGACGATGTCTTGCGTTATGAATCATCCATTCTGACCTCCGGGGCGAAAGCCGGGGTCGTCAAGGCCCAAAAGGAGATCGACAACAACCTTCTTCAGCAACACCTGGACAGGATCAGCAGCAATAATTTTACCGACGCAAAATTGGAAGATTTCGGACGAACACTGGCCCAATTGGTATTGCCTCCGGACATCGTCACCGTTCTGACACGATTCCACGAAAATCCGCTGGTGGTGGTCCATGATGCCCTCACATCTCTCATACCCTGGGAAACGATCAACTTCGGCGGCCTTTTTCCTGCCGCCACGGGAGGTTTGAGCCGCCGCTATCTGGCCGATAATCTTTCGGTTGCAAAATGGCTGGAGCATCGTAAATACGGACCACGTCTGGATGTCCTGCTGGTGGTCAATCCAACCGGAGACTTGCCTGGCGCAGCCGACGAGGGTCGGCGTATTCAAGAGCTGTTCGGCGATTACACCTCGGCCGTCAATTTGAAGGTCCTGGAGGAATCTCAGGCACGCAAGAAAGTTCTGCTGGAACTATTTTCATCCGGAGAATATGATGTGGTCCATTATGCCGGCCATGCTTACTTCGATCCTCAAAACCCGTCCAGCAGCGGTATTTTGTGCCCCGGCCGCGAGGTGTTGAGCGGCGCCGACCTGGCAGGCATCGGTAATTTACCGGCTCTGATGTTCTTCAACGCATGCGAGGCGGCCCGGGTTCGCAAACCACGGGAGGCCGCTGACCCCGAACTGGCCATGTCGAAAAGTATTCAACGCAATGTGGGATTGGCGGAAGCCTTTATGCGAGGCGGTGTGGCCAATTACATGGGCACTTACTGGCCCGTCGGAGATGCGTCGGCCAAACGGTTTGCCGAGGTGTTTTACAGCGATTTATTGCAGGGCAAGGCTATCGGTCAATCGCTGCTGGAAGCCCGTAAGAAACTTCAGGGAAACCGCTGGGTCGACTGGGCCGACTATGTTCTCTACGGCAGTCCGGAATTTGTGCTGAAAATGCCGTCAACTTAGGGTTTGCGAATGTCGAAAGTGACCTAAAATGAACGAGTATCGCTATGAGGTCTTTTATAATACCGATGGTCCGGCGCATTCACAGCCATTTGTAGAGCGAAAAAACGGATCTTCAGGTTCGTGAAGCTTTATCTGACTTTGTTCAAGAGTTGCCTCACTATCTCAATGATCTGCAGGCTCAAATAAGGCCAGAGCCCATTAAAGCGAAGACCGATCGCATCAACGTCATCATTAAAACATCAGAGGACGGCGATTCTGTTGAAGGTCCCGTCGTTAAATGTTTGCAGTCGCTTGACTTGCGCGCCCAGCGAATCGAAGCGCAGGGGTAGTCGATCTCAGCTATCAAAACAAATTTGATCGCGAGCCGCACAATAAACTCAGTCTTTCGGCCTCGGAGGTGTAGCCTACTGTGTATGACAACCTTTTAGCCACTTGAAATACTGGTGATATTCAGAACATACTTCAAAATTGGCTGAGTTTGTGCTATTGGCAAGTGATCTGTAGTCGGAACTCCGTCAAATTGGGGCTAAGTTTTGTGCATATCACAAATTTAGCCGAAGTCCAGATACTCAATATATCGGTACTCTGCAATATTGTATATCATAGATTTCACCTAACACGTGTTGAGTTGCTGATTGGAATGAATGATGAAGCCGGCGATGGTATCTAAAAAACTGCTGATAGATGAGTTTAGGAGGCTCTTTTTTCAACCCATAAATGTTGATGAAGGAAATTTGTTCTCCTTTTCGAAATCTTTCAGCGAAGGGAAATACCCCCGGAAAACGTATCTGCTGTATGCAGGAGATCGATGGGATAAGGTGTTTTATATTCATCAGGGTTTGATTAGACTTTTTTATAATGACTCTGAGGGACGGGAATTCAATAAGGCGTTCTTCTGGGAAAAGCATTGCATTTGGCCAGTAGCGCCAAGGGATCGAAACGAGGACAGTCTTTTCAGCATCGCAGCGTTGGAAGACGTCACCGTTTTGGAGTGTTCATTTCAGTTGTTCCATAAGTGGATGAGTGAACGCGGACATTGGGAAAAGTTTGCTCTCCCGTTCGCCGAGACGTTGGTTGAGCAAAAGTTTCTGCGTGAACATGATTTTCTGCTCCTTACAGCCACCGAGCGTTTCAATAATTTTTCCAGCAAGTATCCTGACATTGTTTTTCGGATTCCTGATTACCATTTAGCTTCATATCTGGGAATTACGAATGTATCCCTTTCCAGAATTAAGCGTTCGCTAAAGGTTTAACAAATGTTAATGACAATGCCTGCTAGTTTGGTTACCCTCCATATACATTGTGCATAAATTTAGGCTCTCATCTTGCAAAAATTGGTCACAAGAATTAAAGGGGGTGACTATGAACAGGGCAAACTTGAATTTGCAAATTGCAATGGCCTCATTGGTGGGGCTGCTTACACTCACTGTAGTGCAAATAATGGCACTTTTCGCTAAAGTAGAACCACATCCGCCGGAATTTGTAGGACCCTTTTTGGGAGCAGTTGCGGCTTTAGGTTTTGTTTGTGCAGTTTTAATGTACGGAAGAAGCAGAGTAGGTATAGCATTATCAATTCTATTTTCGCTTATAAATATACCGAATGTGGGATTGCATAAATTATGGACTCATCCAGCAGCTAATGTATTATGGCCGATTGTTATTCTCGGCTCTGTACTGATAGTGGCTTTGCTTGTTTCTTCCATAATCTTATGGAAAAAAAAGCAGCTCAATTCTGCTGTATAAGTTAGGGCTTGCCAAATCATTCCAGCGGAACACCTAACGGGATTTGAGACAAATGGCAACCAGGCATCCATCGAAGTGACATACGAGGATGCGCTTGCCCCGATCTGCTCCTTACCGTCGGTGATTTACGGCGTCATGTCAGATTGTCCCAAAGCAAATTGCATAATTTTCTGATAGGAGATGAGAATGTTTAGCACAGAATTTTTGCTAACATCACTGGTGGTAGTCCTAATACCAGGAACAGGAGTGATTTATACGGTATCAACAGGTCTTTTTCTCGGCTGGCGCGCAAGCATTGCAGCAGCATTCGGTTGCACAGCAGGAATTGTCCCATTTTTCATATGAGTGCGGTTGCCTTCCAAGTTGTTAAATATGCTGGAGCAATATACTTGCTTTATCTTGCCTGGTCAATGTGGCGTGAAACAGGTGCATTAAAATTTAACTCCCCTTCTTCCAAAAATGGTTTACGGCAAATCGCAACGAAAGGTTTCTTAATCAATATTCTTAACCCCAAGCTGTCGATATTTTTCTTGGCCTTCCTACCGCTTTTCGTCTCCCCAGATACTTCATCGCCAATATTTCAGATGTTTATTCTCAGTATCGCTTTCATGGCTATGACGTTAATCATTTTTATTCTGTATGGCGTTTCGGCAAATGGATTTCGCAGATACGTTGTTAACTCTCCACGGCTAATTGTCTGGCTACAACGATCATTTGCAGCCACGTTTGCAGCCCTTGGTGTTAAGCTTGCAATGACAGACCAATAAATAATTATTTGTGAAAAATAGAATCAAAAAATAAATGACATAACAATCTCTTCAATCGGCCCGAAAAATGCCGCGTCCGCAGATGAGTACGTTAATCAAGATATCTGGTACTCTCCGGCATAGTTGCAAAAAATAAGGACTCAAAAAACTTGTGATATGCATGATCCCGATTCGGAAGGCTGAGTTCCATGTAACTGCTATGTATTTTAACATTTGACATCGCCTAAACTATTGTGATATCCATTAGCTATCTGAAATTATTACGAATTTCAGATACTGGCAAGTTATCTGGTTCTGGCTCTTAACTCCACAGCAAGCTTCCCCTCCACCAGTCAGTTCTCATGAAATAATCCTCCAAAGCACTACATTGTGATATTAACCCATTAATAATTATAGATAATCATCTTTTTAACTTGACAATGTTTATGCTATTTATATAGATAAATCCATAAATAGATTTATTAATCAAACAACAAAGAATTTATTTTCAGTATTTTCGTGCAGGGGTGGAGAAAAATTAATCAAAACTATAATCTTAAATTAACTAATTAACTCAAAAACCATTTATTTCCCATACCCTGAATTTAAAGGGGTTGGTTAATGAAGAACGCAAAAGAAAAGGCCTTAAAAGCCCCCTTTAGATTAAAATGCTCGCTCGGGGGTTTTCTTTTTATTGGATGAATTCAATATAGATAAAATTAGTTTGAAAGGAGGTGATAAATTTCTTTTGTTTTTGCATCCTACCTTTATCTGGAACCACTGCTAAAAGTTGATGTGTTGAGCCCAAATTTATTTAGAGATCTCTATTATGCTCTTTGAGTCAAACTATTTAGATTAAGCGTATTTCCAGAAATCCATATAAAAGGGGGTGATATAACTGTTGGCTTTAAATCGTTTACTGAATGTAATCTAAAAGGAGGCCTTTATGAAAAAAGTTATTAGCAGCCTATTTTTCACGGTGTTCATTCTTTCGGTAACCGCGACTTTAGCTCTCGCTAAACCTGGCTCAACCCCAAACGGACCATGGGTAACGCCAAACCAGAATATTTCGCTCGAGGCTTTTCATAATTATGAGGAACTTACAGATCGGTTGATGAAAATTGAAAAGTCTTCTAATGGGCTTGTAGAAATTGAAGAGGCCGGCGTGACCGGCGAGGAGCGATCCATATGGCTTGTAAAAATCGGAGATCCCGATAATCCGCCGGTGCTCATTTTTACACAACAGCACGGTGATGAGCCGCATGGGACAGAGGCGGCTCTCGATCTAATCAAATTCCTTGGGACCGGCAGTGCCCAAGCCGAGAAGATATTAGACGAACTATACGTACTTATCATTCCCAGGGTAAACCCCGACGGAGCCGAAATTCCGACACGCGGCAATGCTGACTTTTCTGCACCACCACGCAACTCGGGCCAATGCCCTGCAGCAGGTGGTAGCAATCCCAATGGTAAAGGAATCTTTTCCACAGGGTTTGGTGATACAGGGTTATTTTCTTGGGATATAAATCGATACCATTGGCCTGTGTGGGAGGAAAGTTGGCAATATCTTTGTAATGTCGATGTTAATGGAGATCCAGTTTATCCTTTCAACCCGGTTCCTGAGTCACAAGCTGTATTAGATACGTATGAAATTTATCAGCCGATATGGGCAGTCGACGTTCACAACCAGGGGTTCAATGTCGTCGATCCGGATCAATGCGCTGCTGATGATGCATGTCGACCTGGCCAGTATGTAACAGGGTCTATTCTCTGGCCCACCAACCCAGATGTAGACCCTGATGATGTCAACCTGTCCAAGCAGATGACACTGATCATGAAAAAACGGTCGCTTGAAATTGGTAATGTTGAACTTACACGCTATAATGGTGGCAGTTTTGCTGGTATTGCCCGCAATGCTTATGGTCTGTTGGGTGGAGGCAGCGTTCTTTTTGAAGTTGCTGGCCAGATCGAAGGTAGTCCTTCTATAAACAATGGACAAAAAGCAATTGGTAAGCTTAAAAGCGGGGTTAGAAAAATTCTGCTTAGCCTGATTGAAGCCACCGCCGATGGTTCCTTGTTTGATGAAGATCCCGCTGAGGCTGACACACTGATCCTGGATAATGATGTCTTTTTACCAAACCCACGTTTGGTTGAGTAATCCGCAACCAAATCATATTTGGTTCACCCCTACGATTTAAAGACTGGGTCTCCTATTGGGCACCCAATTAACTTAAAGCTCTATTGGCGAAGACTTTTTCATCCAAATAGCTGTAACTCGGACGGAAACAAATGGTGTGAATAAGGCCATTGAATTAATTTCTTGACCGGACAACATTAACACGAGAGATTTAAATCAAATCAAAATGAACTACCCCGCAGCAGAGCTGCGAAGTATCGAAGGGGTCTAAAAAGCCATTTTGTATTGGAAGGGGACACGTTGTTTCCCCTTCCAAACCTACCCCTTCCTCGTTTTCACCCCGCAGCAGAGCTACGAGGAATTCTTTTGATTAAAACTACAGGTAATAATATTTGCAACCTCTCTGATCGCTGCATACATGTTTTGTTTCAACTAAGGAAATACGATTCCAGAACCGTTTATTTCTCCAATAAAGCTTGAATAATCAGATTCCATAAAAGTTCAAGATATCATCTCTCCCGGTTTTCAGGCTGCCGGTGACGCTACCTGCTATCTATCTACAATAATAACAGTGATTTAAAGTTCAAGATACTCAAATGATATCTTACATGGAGCCATCTTTTTTAGCCAGCCCATAACTTCTATTACCACCTCAAAATCCGGCTATAAACTGTGTACAAAATTCAAGCCACCCAGGAAATATTGTTATTTATTTCAAAAATGGGCGGACCGATTTTGTGTTTCCTGAACAAATCTAACACGGTCGGACACTGAATATTTTGTTTCGCTTTTTTGAAATCTATGGAATATCGGATCTGGACATGAAACAAAGATCGCTGGAGTAGGTACACTGATAACCCTTTGATATTAAGTCAGAAATCGCAACATAGTTCAACGATCATCCAACTTCAAGATATCGATTCTATATTTGATTTAAAGCCATAATTTCGATATACAAATTCTGATCCATCCAAACTCAATATCCTTTTAAATAAGACAGTTTATTAAACAGCGATGGTGGGCATAAAAATGAAGTGCTCAAAATTGCTGGTTTTCGAATTGTGAAGGGTTATTGGAAGACCCTCATCAGCTGATTGCAGCTGGTTTGTTTAAATACATCGTTACGTTCTATGACGATTCGATAAACTGATACAGCTTTGCTCAGATAAATCGAGACATTGGTTTACATGAGGAATGGCATACCCCGCCATTTTTAAAGAAAACCAT
>CALZJV010000178.1 GCA_945787595.1 uncultured Desulfobacterales bacterium
AGTGGGTCTTGCCCTGATGAAGCGAAGGTGCAGGCGGGACTTCATCTGCCGATTACATTGAGTTTTGCGACTGCAGCTCAACGAATCAGGTGCAGGGCTCGACCCATTAACCCGAAGGAGGCTTTATTCTGAGGTCAGTTATTTTGCCTGAAGGTCCTCATTATATTTATCATTAAATCTGCCATTCAGGAAGTGACGAACCTTATACGCTTTCGGCTCAATATTGTTTCTAAGCATCACTTCAACAAGCTCCGCTTTAGAGTGCTTGCAGTAAGAGGCTATCTTGCAAGAGCGCATGGCTGAGCGACGGATGTTCTCACTTCGTGAGCTGCTTAAGGCGGACTTCGCTTCGCAGCAGGCGATATACTCATCCACCAGGGCTTCAAGCTTGGCCTTCGTGTCCGCGGTCTCTGTATTGTTACCCAGAGCCAGAACTGGACAGAGCATTGCGGCGAACACAATTACAAACATAACCCTTCTTGTTTTTGTTCTCATCATGATCTCCTTTCATAAAGATGATGCTTCTTAATTGCTATGAGTTGAAACAATATCCTACGGGCTCCTCATCCACACGTTCTGGAACGCTCATTATTTAACCTGATCGAGTTTGCCGGCTTCCCTATGGCTCGGTCAGGTGTTCGGCCTGCTATGGGTTGTATTCGCACAGAACAAAATGCATGATTGGTGCCAGGATGCTCAAAGCAGAAAAGCCCTATGGATACATGCCTGTAACATTCTTAAATAGTATGTAATTTTCTTTTCGACAGATTGTGAATACACCCCGGGGATACGATGATTTTCATTTATATCTGTAAAGTTACTTGATATTTTCCATTGACAAGTGTAAGTGTAATCGACAGTTAGTGGCTGCACCACATAACCATCCCAATGCTTGGGTCAATTCTAACCCTGCCACTTTGGTTCTTGTCAGGAGAATGTCGATGTCAAGGTTGAATCAAGAGATTTTGCTGACCGACGAGGATCTCAATCTGCTTTACGAGGTATCTAAATCCATCCATTCCATTCATAATATGGAAAAGATGCTCCAGAATATCCTACTCAAAATAAAGGAAGTGTTTGCCATAGAAGGTGCATCCATTGCCTTGCATGATGCCGGCAACAAGGAGTTTTATTTTATCCGAACTGTGGAAGAACAGTGCGGCATCGCGCAAATAAAAATGGATCAAATGCGATTTCCGGATGATTATGGTGTGGCCGGCTGGGTGTTGCGTGAAAACTGCTCGGTGATAATTCCGGATGTTTCCCGCGATGAAAGATTTTCCGATACACTCAACATCCAGCATGATTTTATCACCCGGTCTATGATTTGCGTTCCTTTGAAAACACGTAAAGGGTCAATCGGGGTGCTATACACGTTAAATAAGCTGGAAGGGGGATTTACCACGAAAGAGGTGCGATTGCTGGAAATTCTATCCGGCACCATCGCTATTTGCATTGAAAATGCAAAACTCTATGGCGAGATAAAACAGTATGCCACTTGCCTTGAAAAAGAAAATGTCAGGCTCAAATCCGAAGTACAAAACCGGTTTAACCTTCAGGGAATTATCGGGTCAAGTGCTCCCATGCGAAGAGTCTTTGAACTGCTGAATAAGGTCATCGGGACACCGACTTCCGTATTGATACAGGGAGAAACCGGAACTGGAAAAGAACTTCTCGCCAAAGTTATTCACTACAACAGCACCTTAAAAGACAAACCCTTCATTGCCGAAAACTGCGGTGCGCTATCTGAGAATCTTTTGGAGAGCGAGCTTTTTGGCCATGTCAAGGGTGCGTTTACCGGGGCGATAGCAGATAAAAGAGGGCTGTTTGAACTGGCCGAGGGCGGGACGGTCTTTCTTGATGAGATTGTTGATATGCCCCATGCAATGCAGACCAAACTGCTGCGGGTCCTGCAGGAAGGGCAGGTGAGACCCGTTGGCGGCAGCCATTATCGACAGGTGGATTTTAGACTCATTACTTCCTCCAATCGTGATTTGTTGGAGGAAGTAAAAAAGGGGAATTTTCGGGACGATCTTTATTATCGTGTTCAGGTTTTTCCGATTAGGTTGCCACCCTTAAGGGAAAGAAAGGAAGATATTCCTCTTTTGGCAGCGCATTTCCTTGAAAAATTTGCTAAAAAGTTAAACTTGCCGGATGCACGATTGACGCCATGGGCGCTGGATCTTTTAGCGCAATTTGACTGGCCGGGCAATGTTAGAGAGTTGGAAAATGAAATTGAGCGGGCTTTAACTCTGGCCGGGGGCGATCGCGAGATTCAGGCGGCGTATCTTTCGGAGAAAATTACAGGTACACTGGGACAGGATGCCATCAATCAGGTCAATGGTATGAACCTGCGTGATGCCACCGAACGAATGGAGCTGCAAATGGTCACCAAGGCCTTGCGCGATACCGATGGAAACCGTTCCAAGGCGGCACGAATATTAGGGCTGACACGCCAGGGGTTATTAAATAAAATTGCCCGATATAAAATAGAAATATAATCTTCAATAAGTTTAATGAAAATCATCAATTTTCACCGCGCCAGAGCCATACTGAAGGTGGCTCGCTCCGATCTTGCTGAAAGCGGGAATTAAAAAACGTCTGAAAACTGCTCTAGTCGATTCTCTAATCCGAATTTAAACGCCTCTGCCTGCGCTCAACCCATAGGTTTTTGGCAACCTCCACTTTTAATATTCACTCCACCTTTTTTATCACTCACCTAAACTTTTATTATTTTTGTCCGATATCACAATGGGTCCTTCGAATTTCAATTCCTCTTATAAATGGTGCCAAATGATAATAGAATGTTCGAATTGCGAGAAAAAGTTCAAAATCCAGGAAGATCGACTACCTCAAGGTAAAATTGTTGCCTTTCCCTGCAAAAACTGTGGTGATAAATTCCGGCTCGATCTGCGAACCGGACAGAGAATCAATGAAAAAGACAACGGATCTGAGCCAAGTGATACAGATTTGGCTGCAACTCATCAACCGGAGAATGAAACCGATGATAACGGTCTAAAAGATAAAATATTAAAAAGTGTCAAAGAACTGCCTCCGATGCCCCAGGTTGTGGTCAAAACCCAGGAATTGATTGCAGATTCGGATGCAGATGCAAAAAAAATTGCCGAGGTTATTGAAACTGATCAAGGTATTGCCACCAAGGTGCTCAAAGTTGCGAATTCTGCTTATTACGGTATGAGTGGCAAGATTTCCTCGATATCGCATGCATCGGTGGTGCTGGGCAACAAAATTTTAGGGGAAGTTGTGATGCTGGCGGGAGCCGAAGGAATAATGGACGGGAACCTCCCGGGTTACGGATATGATTCAAAAGATTTATGGAAACACTCACTTGCCGTAGCATTTGGATCGAAAATTATCTCAAATTCAAAAAATCCCGATCTGGTTAAAGAAGCCCATTTGGCCGGTTTAATCCATGATGTCGGCAAAATAATCCTAGATAGCTACATCGTCGAGAAAAAGGAAGAAATTGAATCCTTTATGGAAAAAGAAGAAAAAACGTTTCTCGATGCAGAAAGCCAATATTTCGGATTCAACCATGCCGAAATTGCATCTGAAGTCTGTAAAAAATGGAACTTTCCCGAATCGTTAATTTCCCCAATCAAGCACCACCACCAACCTGGAAACTCGGATGGCAGCGAGCTATCCTATATTCTTCATATGGCGGATTACATCGCCATATTGAGTGGCATTGGATATGATAGTGATGATGTCCTTTATGACCTTGAAGATGGGACCATGGACTTTTTTGGCTTTACTAATGAAAACGTCAGCGAACTCGTTCTAAAAGTTACCGAATCCGTAAACAAAATTGCGATTTAAAAATATGAATTCAAAAAGCGGTTTTCCCCGACTTTGTCCTCTGTTGTTCTCTCTTTTTCTCCTCGTTTTTTTCTATTTCGATCAGTTGTTTTAAATTCTGAACGAAGTAGATGACAATTTGATATTTGTGATGGCCGAACTGGTCGGGCACCAGCGACACAAGCAATAAATCCATGTTTTTTCGCCAAACCATGGATTTACCATTTTCCTCCTTCCAGTCGATGACTTGCGGCGGGCCGTATTTTGTTTTCAGCGTTTGAACGATGTCGGTTTCATCTAATTGGAAATTGATTTTAAACAGCAGCGGTGTTTTTGTATATTCTGAGAAAACAAGCTCCACATAATCAAAAGGCGCATTTTTCCTGTGTGAATAGCGATACATGAGCTTAACCGTGTTATGCTCGACTCTTTCTCCGGGTGGAAAATTTATTTCTCGATTCAGTTCATCGATTTTGGGAAGATATTTTTGGATAAACCCGGCATAGTTTGTTTTTAAATCCAGGATGCTGCGCCGCTCGATGGCATCGCGACCGAGTTTCTTGCCAAGATCTTCTCTGATGTGTTCGGTTAATTTTGTATTCGTTCCGAGGTCAAAAAACGTGAAACTATCGGATTTGACAGTCGCCGGTACTGTTTCGGCTGATTCACGATTATCGCTGCAGGAAATTAGAATTGAAATAGATAAGAGGCTCAAGAGTGCATAGATGAAGCTGATCTTATTTTGCAATTTGGTCTGCGATTGCATATGAATACCTCAAAATATTCCTTTTTTAGTGCCTTCGTGCTCCGATTCATAATTACGGTAACATATTAGCTGTAATATTTTTTCCCACAAGGGCACTGAGTGTTGAATGGATTCGATTTTTACTTTCTTTTTTGGACAGGATTTACAGGATTAATGTGATTTTTTTCGCCTGCGGCGAGATACCCATTAGGCCGAAGGCCCTACTATCCAAGTGATCCTGTAAATCTTGTCTGATATTTTTTTAATTAGATTAGAATCCATTCCTCAGATTTTACGTTACTGTATTTATGAATCTATGTACTTAGTGGCCGGACTTTTACTTTTTTTAGAAATATTCCCCATGTAAAACGGGAACTGCCCGGCTTTGCGGTCTTTGAAAAATTGAACCAGGGTTTCCTGCATCACCCGAAACGCTATTTCATCCCATGGTATCTCGACTTCCGAAAACAGTCGAACCTCCAGGCTTTCGCTTCCCGGTCTGAAGTGGTGGTCCATCAGACGAGCACGAAACATCAAATAGATCTGGTTTACATAGCAAATATTGTATAACGCATATGGAGCCAATATTTCAACCCTGGCCCGGGCTTCTTCAAAAGTCTCGCGCCGGGCACCGGCCGAGACGGTCTCGCCGTTTTCCAGGTAACCCGCCGGCAAGGTCCATTTACCGTAGCAAGGTTCGATAGCGCGCCGGCAGAACAGGATTTTATCTTCAATTTCGGGGATGCATCCGACCACCATCCTGGGATTCTGATAGTGGATTGCGCCGCAGGATTCACAAAAATATCTGCAACGATCGTCGTCCGGCGGCGTGCAATAGGTTAATTGTTGGCCGCAGTTGCTGCAGAAGTTCACTATAGGTCCCTGTTTTATTTATAGAAGTTTGTCCACGCAACAGATATATAAAATACAATCTGGATAAACCGGGAAATGCCTAAATTGCACTAAAATGCCTAAAATTCTGGTGTCGCTTCGCTCCGACTAAAAGTCCAGCATAATATAGTCTGCATCTTTAATGCTGACCATTTGCGTATCAATAATTCCTTCAATTTTTGGCAGAATCACTGCGTGAGGTATTTCCGAGCGGAAGCGGATCTGTCTTGGGACGGCACCTTTACGAACGTGCCCGGCGCCGGCAAGCAGTATGACTATGGTATTCGGATTTTTTTTCAGATATTCCAGGGTATGGATAGCCATGGCGCTGTCCCAGACAAGCTGGGCTTCACAAAAATAGGTGAAGTTAAGCTCGCCATGACCATGACCTCCAAAAGCTTTTTTAATGTAATCCATATATTCTTTATCGACCCTGCAGCTCACGTCTGCCAGCTTTCCTTTCTGTTCTTCGGAAAGCGAGTTGAATCCCTGGCGCGACACCTGACGGGTAATGTCCCTGGGGACATTCAGTCCAATCATTGGTATTCTTTCTTTTTTGGCATATTCAAAGATCATCTGGTAAGCCGACCAGGGATAGGTCCAGTTATCGTAATAGATTTCCTGGAATTCCGCTTCGCCGATGTTGCCGGCAACCCACCGGTCAAGAGCCTGCTGGCTGTCCTTTCTGAACATTTCAATTCCGATGGCCACCTGGACACCGGCCTCGTTGAGCGATTGAATAACATTCAGCTGGGCGAAGTGATGATTTTGATTGGTGTGATGCTCGCCAACCAGAATGATCCGATTTTTTTTGAGATCGGAAATTGCATCGGCCAATAGTATTTCTTTATTATTCTGCAGAACATACAGGCGGTGGTCTAAATGGGCCTGTATCCCAGCTTGCATTCCAACGATTATCACCACAGATATTATGATTAGAAAAATTCGTTTCGTCTTCATATTGCCTCCAAAAAGCGCTTAATTTCTGACTATCATGCCGGACTTGATTCGGCATGCAGCAACATATCACTTTGAAAAAGGAATGGATTCCGGGTCCGTCATCCCGGACCTGACCCGGGAGCGGAATGACCAAAATACCAAAATACGCGGTTTTGAAAATTGTGACACGGTTTGTTTGTCGGGAATGACAAAAGGCCATCCTAGCATTTAAATTTTATGGTATTTTATTCCATCTTCCCCATTCCACCTTCTTACTTCGCCTGGTCCCATTCATACACCAGCGGAGAGTCTTCCACCGGCCAGATTCCCTTATCCATGTTTTTTCCGCTTTGGAACGCGAGATAGCTGTATTTTCCGTAGTGGGTGATTTTTCGGGCCACCACGTCGGCATATTGAGGGGATAACGGCATAAACAAAGCAGCGCTTCGATTTTTAGTCGCGGGATGTTCGAACACACCAAAAAAAGTATCGAAGGGCTTATCATATAACTTTTCATTGAGCGAAAAAGAATCTGATTGTATCGTGACCCCGGTCGGCATTTTTTGCAAGAGATCATTGCGCCGAGGAAGTCCGATCATCAAAATGTCATTTTCGGCAAGCATTTGCCTGTTCAACTCTCTTTCAGTGACGAACTCATTATGTTTCAATCCCAGTGACAGCGCAAGTATTGCGGCCGCATTTTTTATTTGCGGGTCCAATTTTTCGGACAGCACGATTAAAACCGATGGAGAGCTTTTAAGGGCATTGACAGCCGGCGGTATTTCCGAAGGGGAAAGCCGCCGGAAGATATCATCATCGCGATCCGCTGTCAGTTTTTGAGGTCGATGGTCACTGATTAGCCCAAATGAGGTCGCCCGTCCGGAGACAAAGATTTTTTGGATAACCGTCTGTTGACGGGTCTTGAGCGCAAGCATTAGAGGAAAACTAAAATAGGGCCTGAGCTGGATGATCTGCCCTTTAACTCTCCAGGAACCGCCGGTGTGTTCGGCCCGAACCCCATCCAGCGAATACCGGGGTGCCCCCCGGCGATACACCCATTGATCAAAAAAACCTTGCAGAGACCGTTTGCCGCGGGTTTCAAATGCATGCTGCAGGTCAGACCAGGAGGTCTGTTTGAACAGGCGGTTGCGATATATATCCCGCAATGCTCCCCAGAAAGCCTCTTCGCCCAGGATTCGGCGGATCATATGAAAAACCATGGCCCCCTTGTCATAGCCGATTGTTCGGGTGATGGGGTCATTGCGACTTTGAAAGCGGTCCAGGGCAAAATCGTTTTTTGTTGTAACCAGGGTTGAATAGTTTCTCAACCATTGTCGTCTGTGATCCAGGGCGGCCTGAGGGGATTTCAGCTCTTTGAACCGATAATCCGCCACATAGGCGGTCAAGCCTTCACTCCAATTGCCCTGATCATAATCCACATAGACTCCGTTGCCCCACCAGCAATGAGCGATTTCGTGACCCAGGCTGGTATGAATGATAAACGGCAACCGCAGCACATTGCCTCCCATGAGGGTGTAGGAAGGAAATCCGAATCCCGTAGGAAAGAAGTTTTCTACGACGGCGAATTTCTGGAACGGATAAACACCAAAAAGATCCGAATAAAGCCTTAGATAACCGGCTGTCGCCTCCAAATATGCTGCAGCCAGGTGCCTGTTATGTGGCAGCAAATAGGTCGCCACTGTTACAGCGTTGACGGACTTCTCTTCAACCACATACCGGGCGACGGAAAGGGATAGGCCCTCTACCGGATAGTTCACCTCCCAATCGGATACGGTTTTGCCGTTTTTGATCCGGTGACCCAGTGATCGGCCCGCGGTCACCGCAATCAGACCGGATGGGGCCGTGACCGTCACCCTGTAACTTGCCTGGCTGTCCACAAGTTGCGGGTACCAGCCGGCTCCGGCCAGCAAAAAACTGCCCTTTTCCGAAATGGTCGCTGCGACACCGAAACCGGGGTTATCCGTGTTTACGGGGCGCACCGGAACAGGGTCATCAAATTTGGCCGAATATTGAATGGTCACCAGCACATTACCGGAAAATTCACGGGGTTCGAGGCTTAGCTGCAAACGGCCGTTAGCATAGTTGAACTTGCGCGGATCTCTGTTAACGTGTACCTTGATTCGGGTTGCGCGTTCAGAAAGGCGAAATTCCAGTACTTCGGTCCCCTTGGTTTTGATGGTGATATCATTTAGGCTTGTTAAATTCTTGTCAGCCGGAAACAGTTCAATTTGAATGTGATGTGCCGCATTTAACCCTGCTGCCTGCGAAATCACGGCACAACTTAATATGCCCAACAAGATCCCCAGTATTACCCAACAAGATTTCGGTTTAAATAATTCCATGATTCATTACCAAACGAGGCACTTTTTAGAACAAATTAAGTACTGTAAAGAATATGTCAAAAGGCGGCGTGTCATTGACTTCCTTTCTTGCGGTGTTAGCTTTAGGGGGTTGATACTCAATGGTATTAGCTGACACCCAAGCTGAGCGTGTAAATTTAATAATTGACCGTAAAATCGAGTTGATTCCCAATATAAATACAATTCAAGGGGTGATATCTCTTGAACCCATCTTTCCATAAAGGAGTTGGCATCAATGGCCGACTCTTCAAATGCTTTAAAATGCTGTTCGATGGAAAAAAAGAAACTGAAGCAAGAGCTTGAGAAATGCAAAACTTTGAGTTTGTATTGGAGGACCGATGGCGAAACCATCAACGAATGCTGATCTAAACTATGTTCGCAAAGAAACATTATGGTTGGTTACACTTCTGGCCCTGGCGGTGGGTTTTTTTGGTGGGGTGATGCTTGGCGTATATAAGTCCGATACGGTAGATGTGCCGGGCCGCCCGGCACCATCCCCGGCAACTGCGCCTGACTCCGATAAGGCAGGTATGATAGCTGCGCTTGAAAAGGAAACCCTTTCCAATCCCGGCAATCTCGAGGCCTGGGTCGAGCTGGGAAACTCTTATTTTGATACGAACCAATACGAAAAATCAATCGGTGCATACCGAAAGGCCCTGGAAATTAACCCGAACAATGCCAATGTCTGGACCGATATGGGCGTCATGTATCGGCGCAACGGCAATCCGCAGGAAGCTATAAATGCATTCGATAAAGCTATCGAGGCAGATCCCAAGCATGAAGTTTCTCGTATGAACAAAGGCATCGTGCTGCTGCATGACCTGCAGGATGTTGAGGGTGCCTTAAAAGCCTGGGAAGGATTGCTGGAAATAAATCCTGTTGCCATGGCACCGACCGGTCGATCAGTGGATGAAATTGTCCAGCAATTGAAGAAGCAAAAAAACCCGCAGGCCGTCGTTCAATAACGCGAACTCCAAGGTTGCATAAACAACATGGGAAAGTATCGGGAAAGGTCAATTGTTCTGTTAGCGTTGACCGTAAATTTCCCGGATGTCTATCTCCGTGAAATGATATGGCGTATTGCAGTAATGACAGCGCATTTCAAGCGGAAATGGTCCGTTATCCCGGACGTCTTTGAGATCTGCGATCGGCAGCAGCATTAACAGGCTGCGCACCCGATTGCGGTTACAGTGACACATGAACTCGATGCGGTGACTGGCTAAAAAGTTTGGTGAATATTGCCTGAAATTTTCGTTAATGAGAGTTTCAGGGTCGTCGTCTCCGGTGAAAACTTCTCCGAGTGAGGGCAGGCCGATGATCCGCTCCTCCAGACTTGCCGCCAAATCTTCACCGGCCTGGGGCATAGCCTGTAAAAACACCGCCCCGGCACCGGTGACCTGACCCCTGCGGTTGAATTTAATGCTCAAGTTGAAGGCCGTTGGGATTTGCTCGGATGTCAGGTAATAGTTTGCCAGATCCTGGGCGATATTGCCGTATTTGAGCATGACCTTTCCGGTAAAAGGATGTTTGGCATCCTCTAAAAATTTTGTCACGGAAAGAAAACCGGCACCGAAAAAAAGCGACAGATTAAAGTCCTCCATGGGTTTTTCTATGGGAATGGGGACATTTTTTAAAAAACCGCGCACCTCGCCAAAAGCATTGGCTTCTACCAC
>CALZJV010000179.1 GCA_945787595.1 uncultured Desulfobacterales bacterium
CGGCAGATTTCTGCCCGGAATACCGCTGGTGGTCAAACACAGAATTAAGTTGGTTTTTTCCTGCAAGGGCTCCACGACCTGCTTGAAAATCTCCAAACTTTGGGTCCCCAATCCGGTATCCGGATCTCGCACGTGGATGTGAACCACAGCCGCCCCCGCTTCCCAACATTCGACGGCCGATTGGACTATTTCCGCCGGTGTAATGGGGATGTGGGGCGTCATTTCACGCGTAATCCGACTTCCGGTGATAGCGGCGGTGATGATTAGTTTTTCCATGGTGAACTCCTTTTAATTTCAGTTTTTATTCGACATGATAAACAGGATGAATTGGATTTTCTCACGGCTTATAATGCAATATCCACCGGCGTCGATATTACCTTTTTTGGGTTATAATTCCGTATTTTTTTAACATACAAGGTGGATTTACGACCTCGACCATCGCCCAACTTATGCTTTAAAGTCAAGCTCTTTTACCCTCATCGAGCACAGGTTCATCTCATGGGTTTGCGCCGATCATTTCATCAATATTTCTCTTTTTTTCAAAAAAAATCCCATATTTTGACCTATATCAATGAAAGTATCGCCAGAATAAGGCATATATAATTCAAATATTGATAATTCACCGATCAGCATTATTGTTAAATGTGAAAACTGATTCGGGGAAAGGGCAAACCGACCAGCGTTTAGATAAAAAGACAACCGAAAACCAAATTAAACAAAGGAGAGAATTCATGTTTTGTTATCAATGTCAGGAAGCTGCCAAGAACGAAGGTTGCACTGTAAAAGGCATGTGCGGTAAAACTGAAGAAAACGCCAATCTTCAGGACCTCTTGATCTATGCCTTGAGAGGCGTCGCCGTTTACGCGGAAAAAGCGGAAAAAGCCAAAGAACTCGGTATTTCAAATCGGCAAGACGGATTGTTTGTGACCCGGGCCCTTTTTAATACCATCACCAATGCAAACTTTGACAGTGACCGCATTCTCGAGCTGATCAAGGAGGCCTTAAACCGCAGAGAAAACCTGAAAGAAAAATTCATGACTGCTTATAGGGAAAAAAACGGACGGGATTTCGATGAAGCCTTGCACCATTCGGCTACCTGGTTTTCAGAGGATGTTGCCGTTTTTCAAGAAAAAGCCAAAACCGTCGGTGTTCTATCCACCGAAAATGAAGACGTACGTTCCTTGAGGGAGCTTTTGATCATCGGCGTCAAGGGGATCGCCGCCTATGCGGACCATGCCGCCGTCCTGGGATTTGAAAAAGATGAAATCTACGACTTTTTCATGGAGTCCCTGGCATCGACCACAAAAGACCTTTCCGTGGATGAAATGATCGCCCTGGTGCTGAAAGCCGGTGAGGTTGCGGTAACCACCATGGCCACCCTGGACGAGGCCAACACCACCACCTACGGTCAGCCGGAACTTACCGAAGTGAACCTCGGTGTCGGCAGCAATCCGGGAATTCTGATCAGCGGACACGATCTGAAAGACATGGACGAACTGCTAAAACAGACCGAAGGCACCGGCGTGGATGTGTACACCCACGGCGAAATGCTACCGACCAACTACTATCCGGCCTTCAAAAAATACGATCACCTGAAGGGCAATTACGGTGGTTCCTGGTGGCACCAGAACAAGGAATTCGAATCCTTCAACGGACCGATTCTGATGACCTCCAACTGCATTGTCCCCTTGAAAAAGGACAACACCTATCTAAACCGGCTTTTCACCACCGGAATGACGGGCTACCCCGGATCCAAATACATTGCGGATCGTCCCCAGGGCGGTTCCAAGGATTTTTCTGAAATCATCGAATTGGCCAAAACATGCAAACCGCCTGAAGAAATTGAAACCGGTAAAATTGTCGGCGGTTTTGCCCACAACCAGGTACTGGCCCTGGCCGACAAAGTGGTGGATGCCGTAAAATCCGGCGCCATCAAACGATTCGTGGTTATGGCCGGTTGTGATGGACGACAAAAATCCAGAAGTTATTTTTCCGATGTAGCCGAAACACTTCCCAAGGATACCGTTATCTTAACAGCCGGTTGCGCCAAATATCGTTATAACAAGCTGGATCTCGGCGATATCGGTGGCATCCCGCGAGTTTTGGATGCCGGTCAGTGCAACGATTCCTATTCTCTGGCGGTCGTCGCCTTGAAATTGAAGGAAGTCTTTGAGCTGGACGATATCAATGATCTGCCGATTTCCTTCGACATCGGCTGGTACGAACAAAAAGCCGTAGCGGTCCTGCTGGCCCTGCTGCACCTGGGGGTGAAAGGTATCCGCCTGGGGCCGACACTGCCGGCATTTCTGTCACCGACCGTGGCCAAGGTGCTGGTCGAAAATTTCGACATCAAACCCACCGGCGAAGTTCAGGCGGACGTGGACGCCATGATGTCGGCAGCCTGATTATTCATATAAATAGGTGCAGCCCGGATAAACCGGAAAAGTTTGCCACAAAGGCCCAAAGACACAAAGGGAAACGTGAAACTTTTTGGTTAAAGTTTATTTTAGTGTCCTTGTGTCTTGGTGGCGATAATGTTTTGCCATAAAATGCACAACAGTAACACTTAAGCGCCTAAACAAAGAATTGACCTCAGCCCGTCTTCAGCGAAGACGGGCTGACCTGGTTCTGGAGGAATGCTACCGCTTCAAAGTTGCAAATTGTGAAGTCTATGACTGATCAAACGAGCCATTTCGTTTCGTTTTTATTTTCCTGCTCGATACTCCTGGACAATTTCTGTCACTTTATTTTCGAGGTAATCTATAACGGACGCCAACCGGTTTGTCGGAATGGTTGCAATATCCTCCGACAGCTTGTTAACCGCCTCTTCTTCCATGCCGGCAGTGCGGTGAACCAGGTAGGTATCTACCTGTTCCTGGTCCCTTAACTGCCCGCATCCCCCGGCCACACCCAAAAATTCGCCATCCAAAAAAATCGGGACTGCAAATTTCATAAGACCGGCATCGCATTCGGCCACCGTTGTTTTGCCGGTCTTGAGGGCCTGGGCGGCAATATTCTGATGCGCAACGGAGCAGATAAATTTCAACCCCTTTTCTGTTCCTCTTATGGCCGGACAGAGTCTGTTCGCCCATTTTTTAAAATCTGTAATCCGCACACCCGCCGCATCGCACACCGCGGCATTGAGTCCGGATCTCCTGTTGATTTCTTTTTCAACCTCAATCCATTTTTCAATCGGCATTATTTCATCAAGTTTCATTGCGGGCTTTTCTTCCTTTTTCATATTAACAATGTTGTTTATGAGTATATGCTCAAAATAAAAATGCGATCTTTGCCGGCCGTTGTCAACATTTTTTTGAAAAAATTGTGCATTGCTTTCCGTTCTTTTTTTTTGTAAATTTATTGCATGAGAAAAGCGCGATTTGAGACTATTGCTCGCAAATAGTACCCCAACCCGGATAAGCTGGTAAAATGGCCACAAAGGCATACAGCAAAACCGTATGTGGAAATTTATCTTCGTGTTTGGGTGTCTCGGTCGCGAATATATTTTGCCACAAAATGCACAAAAAGAATTACGAAGGGCCTGAGGAAAATTTAAAGTTGGAATACCACTGGGACATATCAAGGATATCGGACTCCGGTTCCTTGCCGCAAACCATTATTTCTCCCACTGACGGCGCTGAAATGGTTTTCATTCCAGAAGGTGAATTTACCATGGGCATTTCCCGGGAAGAGTTTTATCAAATAGCGATGTTAGACCAACGGGAAAACCCGGTGTATGCCACCGAAACACCCGCTCGCATAGTCTATCTTCAGGCATTTTACATCGACCGGTATCCGGTTACCAATTACCAGTATCGCATATTTATCGAACACACCGGACACCGGCCGCCCTTGCTGCTCGATCACCCAGACTGGGGGCAGCCCATGCAGCCGGTAGTTTTCGTCGGCTGGGAGGATGCCGCCGCCTATGCCGCATGGACTGATAAAAAACTTCCCACGGAAACGCAGTGGGAAAAGGCCGGCCGTGGGACCGACGGCCGCTGGTGGGCATGGGGCCATGAGTTTGTTCCGAACCGATGCAACTCGAGGGAGTATGGATTGCAGCATACATCGGAAATAGGCATTTTCGATCGTGGAGTCAGCCCTTATGGCTGCTATGATATGTGCGGCAATGTCTGGGAGATGTGCGCAGGCCAATGGCTCGAGGGAACATTACCCATGCGCGGAGGGTGTTTTTTAGGTTCGGCCGTCTTCGTGCGGGTAACCTGCCGCTGGACTCCGGAAGATCCCGTCAACGGCGCCCCCTGGCTCGGATTTCGCTGTGTAAAGGAGATTCCTGTCATCGAACAGTAAGAGTTTATAATCAGATTAAGACGCTCCCCCTTGATGAGAGCTGTCCGGATTTTTTCAACCCGGAACGTTGAACCCGACACGGCTGCCTTCGACAGGCTCAGGCCCCGAGCATGTCGCGGGGAGTCGTTCGACCCTGAGTCTTTCAACCCTGGGCTCACGACCGAAGGGCTCGTCGCAGGCTGAACCATTCAACCTAGGCTTGAATTATCTCTAAAAAGCATTAGGTTTTGGTAGAATCTTTACCCTAACGCTGTAAAAACCGGAGAGATCAAATCATGTCGGAATACGATTATCTGGAAGGCAAACAAATTCTTATCGTTGACGATGAACCGGATGTGTTGGACAGTCTGGAAGATCTTTTATCGATGTGCGAGATCACGAAGGCTTCCAACTTCAAAGAGGCCAAAGAGTATCTGCAAACCCGATATTTCGACATCGCCGTTTTGGATATCATGGGAGTTGAAGGCTACGATCTGCTGGAAATCGCCAATGCAAGAGAAGTAACTGCCGTCATGTTGACCGCCCATGCTCTCAGCCCCGAGAATATGGTTAAATCTTACAAAGAAGGTGCCGCCTCTTACTTGCCGAAAGAAGAGATGGTTAACATTGCATCCTTTTTAAATGAAATCTTTGCGGCCAAGGAAAAAGGAAAAAATACCTGGATCCGCTGGTATGACCGCATGGAGTCCTTTTTTGAAAAAAGATTCGGCCAGGATTGGAAGAAAACGGATGAAGAGTTCTGGGAGAAGTTTCCTTTCTATTAAATCGAAATTTCACCCGAATATTGCAGGGTTCACAAGGCATGAGGCAATGCTATGGATGCAGGGAATATTTTCCTCCATTGAAGGCGTCTGTGAGCAACTGAAAAAGCACCGCTACATCACTGATCAATCATTGGCGACAGTCGTTTATCTCTCCTACCATCTGCACAAGCCCATATTTCTGGAAGGAGAGCCGGGTGTGGGAAAAACGGAAGTGGCTCTGGTTCTTTCTGAGCTGCTGGATGCAAAGCTCATCCGTCTCCAATGCTATGAGGGTCTGGACGCCAATTCCGCTTTGTATGATCAGTTTCTTTTTATCCTATATTTCCTCTTTTTTCTTCTCTTCCAAAGCATTCAGAATCTTTTCGGGAGTTATCGGAAGCTCCATGAAGTCAACACCGATGGCATCATAGATGGCGTTCACAATAGCCGGTGCCGGGGATAGCTGCGTGCCTTCTCCGGCCTCTTTGGCCCCGAAGGGCCCGATGGGATCGTCGGTTTCCACTTCAATAGCTTCTATTTGCGGCATCTCCAGAAACGTTGGGAATCCATAGTCCAGAAAGGAAGGGTTCATCACCTGCCCTTTATCGACAATCACTTCTTCATAGAGCGCCTGTCCCATGCCGCCCACTACAGAGCCTTCAAGTTGACCTTCCACCAGCATCGGATTGATGGGGCGGCCGCAGTCATGGGCTGTCACCATTTTCAAGAGTTTTACCTTGCCGGTGTGGAGATCGACCTCAACCTCAGCGGCTTGGGTCATGAAGGAGTAATTCGGAGCAAAATTGCCGTCTTCTTTAAACAGGGTGGTCGGCTCGGAAGCGGGCGCCATCCAGGATCCTCGCCCCACGATTGGCATGGGCAGATCCGCATATTGATAACCTTTTAAGGCTTGCACCAGTGTCAATCCCTTATCCGGAGAACCTTTGACAAATATCTTGCGTTCTTTTGCCACCAGATCGGCCGCATTGGCCTCCAGGTTTTCAGCTATAAATTCAAAAAGCTTTTGCTTGGCCGAAATGGCCGCCAGTCTGGCTGCGTTGCCTGCTCTGACCGTAACTCCACTGCCGAATGTTCCCGGATCCAAGGGCGTGATACCAGTATCGGCGGCGGTGATTCGTATGTCCTCGATGGGCACACCGAGCTCTTCGGCCACGATCTGGCCGATGACGGTTTCCGCACCCTGCCCGATGTCGGCGGCCCCAGTGAGCACATTGACTGCCCCATCTCGTCCCAGTTGGACCACAGCTCCGGAGCTGATATGGCTCATGTTGCTGACGCCGCTGGGAAATGAGGCACCGGCCAATCCCACTCCTTTGCCCAGTGGTAGCTTTCCCCTTTTTTCCTGCCACCCGATGGCATCGGCAGCTTTCTTAACCGAATCGGAAAA
Source organism: uncultured Desulfobacterales bacterium (assembly GCA_945787595.1). The sequence continues at coordinate 6,466 of CALZJV010000179.1, forward strand.
ACCGCAGGTATTGATGATAAACCCTGCGGGATGGGGTGTCCCGGCATGAATACTGTTCTTAATTCGGATTTCAGCCGGATCGACACCGATACGATCTGCGATAATATCCAGCTGCCGTTCCACCGCAAAGCGTGCCTGGGGAATCCCATGTCCCCGCATGGCGCCCCCCACAGGTTTGTTGGTATAGATATGGCAGCCCTCATAAATTAGATTCGGTACGCGATAGGGAATCATGAGAAAAAAGCATGATAACGCTATCATCGTCGGAGCCGTGCTGTTATAAGCACCGCCATCTGCAAACGCATGAAATTTCTGAGCAAGAATCGTACCGTCCTTTTTCACACCTGTCTTGACGGTGATATACATGGGGTGTCTCTGCCGGGTGGAGATGAACACTTCTTCGCGCTCATAGACAAATTTAACCGGTTTGCCTAAATTGATCGTAAACCAGGCGGCACAGAAATCCTTGGCAAACATATCGATCTTCTGACCGAAACCGCCACCGACCCTGGGTTTGATTACCCGAACCTTGCTTTCGGGAATCTGGAGGGTATTGGACAAATTTCTTCGTAAAAAAAACGGGATCTGGGTTGATGACCAGAGGGTGAGCTCTCCGTTCAGGGGATCAAATTGGGCCAGGGCCGCATGGGGTTCCAAGGGCGCATGATTGACGGCCTGGGAGTAAAACCTATCCTCAAAAACCGCATCGCTTTCGGCAAAAGCCCTGGCGACATCGCCGAATTCTTTAGTAATCGCAAATGACGTATTGTTGGCCACACCTTCATGGATCAGGGGAGCGCCTTCCTTTATAGATTCCAGCGGATCAAATACGGCCGGCAGTTCTTCATAGTCCACATCGATAAGTTCAATGGCCTCTTCGGCAATCTCGGGATCGATGGCGCAGACGGCAGCCACATCATCGCCAATATAACGTACTTTGTCTTTTGCCAGGGCATACTCATCTTTTGCCATCGGTACGATTCCGTACTGTCGATCCGGAATGTCACGACCCGTGACCACACCCTTGACACCGGGTAGATTCTCAGCTCTGGACGTATCTACATTGAGAATTCTGGCGTGTGGCAAAGGGCTTCGCAAAATCTTGCCAAAAAGCATCCCGGGCAGGACCAGGTCATCCGTAAACAGGGCGGCTCCCGTTACCTTCTGGGCCGCATCCAGCATGGGTACGCGGGTTCCGACAACATTCAGTTCATTATCCATCTAGACCTCCTCACCGGTTTCTTCAGTGACGCTCATCACAGCGTCAACGATTTTCTTGTACCCCGTGCAACGGCAAAGATTGCCGGACATCTTCTTTTTGATTATGGCTTCCGTCGGTTGCCCGTCTTCATTCAGGATCGCCTCAGCGGTCAATATCATGCCCGGTGTGCAGAACCCGCATTGCAGGCCCCCCTTATCTATAAAGGCGTTTTGCAATGGATGCAGGTCACCACTTGTAGCCAGGCCTTCAATGGAAATAATTTCCTTGCCGACAGCATCCAATGCCAGCATGATACAGGATAGATAGGCCTCGCCGTTGATCAGAACGGTGCAGGCCCCGCAGGCGCCCAGATCGCAGCCGCGCTTGGTACCCATTAAGCCCAGCTTGTCTCTAAGTACTTCCAGCAGGGTGTTGTTCGGTGAAACAAGTACATCATAGGTATCGCCATTAATATTTAGTTCAATCGCCCGTTTCATTATGCTGACCTCCTCTTTGCCCGGCTGACCGCGTCTTTAAGCAACAGTCCCATTACCTTACGTTTGTATGAAGGCGAATAAACAGATGTTTTAACCGGTTTGGCCACTTTGGCAGCGACATCGCAAGCCCCATTAAGGGAATCCTCGCTTAATTCTTTGCCGTTCAAGCCGGCTTCAACCCGATGACCCCGGATCGGTCTGCGATCCACGGCCGTAAATGCCACCCGGTATTGTTTGTTTTGCGGTGATGTCCAGTATGCTACTCCCACAATCGGGAAATCGATGCTTTCCCGATTCGCAAATTTTGTGTAACTGCCAACCCCATCCATTGCCTCCAGAGGTATGATAATTTCGGTGACTATTTCTGCGGCATTCAGGTTTAGCGGCTTATTTCCATCACCAGAAAAAAAATCTTCGAGTAAAATTTCCCTTGAGCCATTGGGCCCCGTTATAGCGATTTTGGCATTAAGCACGAGAAGCGTCGGTGCCACATCTCCGCAATAGCTTGAATAGCAGATCTCCTTTTTATTCATAACATGGCAGATCTCCCCGCCGGCCTTAAAGCATATCGGCCTGGAACTTCGCCACCACTGGGATTGATTAAAAAACTTGCATCGGTTTTGCTGACAAAGATTTCCAGCCAGGGTGCCCATGGTTTGATGATGATAGGAACCGACAGCTGCCGTCGCTTCAGCCAGACCGGGCAGTTTCTCCACAATCAAAGAGCTCTGATAAATCCGTTTTAGGCTAGTGAGGGCACCGATGTGAAGAGTGTCGTTGTCCCTCGTGATATAATCCAGCTGATTGAATATTTTCAGATTGACAATCGCCGGTGGTGTTTCAACCCGGTGCTTCATGTTTATCAACAGGTCTGTTCCTCCAGCCAGTATTTTGGCCGATGGCTCGTTTTGTAAGATTGAGACCGCCTCCTTAATGTCTCTGGGTTCGAAATACTCGAATTTAGGTAATCTCACAATGGATCTCCCTTATTGATTGACGATTGAGGATTTAAAATGACTGAGGATGGTTTGTAATCGATTTAATGATTTGGTAATAAGTTTCATATTGTGAAAACAACAAATAAATTTCTTTTAATCTAGTCTCGCCGATATTGTCAAGAAGAAAGTACGCTCATAGGTTCAGGGCTGGTCATAACCCCATTAAAACATTAATATTGAACTATAATCTTGCTTCACCCGTGATTTGTATTTTTTCTTGACCTTATTAAACACAGCTGATATGGATTTCATTTATTAAAATTATATTCATGATATGAAACACAAGAACACTCAGAATTCGATTTACAAAGTACAGTCCCTGGAGCGCGCTCTGGATATTTTGGACTGTTTCAGTTTTCAGAACAGGGAATTGACGTTGTCCGAAGTCGTCGACTGCACCGGCCTTAATAAAACAACTGCCAAACGGCTGATCTCGAATCTGACGAGTCGCGGTTACATCCAACATGACCCCCAAACCAAAAGGTATAAGCTCGGTATACGACTGTTCGAACTTGGCGGAATTGTTTTTTCCTCATTTTCATTGCGCCGGTCGGCCGCCATCCCCATGACCAACCTTCAGAATGAAACTGGAGCAACCGTTCTTATAGGGGTCCAAATTGATGATCAGTTGGTCTATATCGATAAGCGCGAAGGGGATGGCATGCTCCGGATTTCTTCGGACATCGGTTGGCGCCGACCGTTGCACTATGGTATGTTGGGTATGATACTGATGGCACACCTCGATCCGGAAGATGTTTCGCGAATCCTGAAATATCAACCATTGGAACCTCATACGCCCTATTCCCTCACCGATTACGATGCATTCAGTCTGCGTTTGGAACAAATCCGGGTTCAGGGATATATTCTGGAAAAAGAAGAAGCCGTCGAGGGTGTCATCGGCATTGCTGCTCCGGTTAAAGATTATACCCGTCAAGTTGTAGCGGCCGTGGGTATTGCGTTGCCGATGGGTCATACAAGTAAAAATAAAGATTGGAAACGCATTGTGGATCTTGTTAAATCCACCGGCGAAACCATCTCGTCTGATTTGGGATACCTGAAGATCTAGGTTACCAACTGGTTGCTATCATTGGCCACCCCGGTTAAACGCACTTTAGCCAGTATTAAAATTGAACACTGTCATTTTCTAGAACTGCTGCTTATTAATAATAACCGCCGGCCAGAAAATAATTATTTTCCAGGTAGCGGAATGACAACTTTTGTCCAGCCGTTTCGCCTGGCCAAAAGGTCTGTGTGCGTCTGTGTGAGTCCGTGGCTAAACTTAAATATTTTCAAAGGAAATCAACAATGGAGGATCTAAAATCCATAACAGTCGGGCGGATATTAGAGAGAGGTGCTGCTCAAGTTCCGGATAAAGTCGCCGTGGTGGATGGGCAACAGAGAAAAACTTATGGCGAACTCAACTCCATGGCCGATGCACTGGCCGCCAGTTTGGCTGAAATTGGTTTTCAAAAAGGGGATCGCACTGCCATTTACATGAAGAATTCCGTCGAGCTCATCGTGGCGTTTTATGCCCTCCAAAAGTTAGGGGTTATCGTCGCCTGGATAAATCCCCTTTATCGCCAAAAGGCGGCTGAATTTATCCTTAAAAATTCAGAGGCCAAAGGGGTGTTTATTTTCGATCAATGGGAGGGCAATAATTACCTTGATGACATCCTGGACCTTAGAAACAGTTTACCGAATCTCGAAACCATCATTCTTGCGGGACAGGGTGAGGGCCAGAGCGTTTATTCTTTTTACAGTTTAATGGAGAGAGGGATGGGCATGCCATCCCCTTCTGTGGAGATCAGTACGCAGGAAGACCTCGCCATGCTGCTGTATACCTCCGGTACAACAGGTAAACCCAAAGGTGCCATGATCAGCCATTATGCCTCCGTTAGGGCAGGATGGGAATATTCCCGGGGCGTAAACGCAGGCCCGGATGATATTTTTATCGGCTTTTTGCCCATGAGCCATTCCTACGGATGCGGGTCTATCTTAATTCAGCCCCTGTTGCTTCAATCAACGGTGGTGCTACTGGATAAGTTCGAGGTGGAAAGAGC
>CALZJV010000180.1 GCA_945787595.1 uncultured Desulfobacterales bacterium
AGGCAGACCGTACCCTCAAGGCGCTTCAAGAGGCGGCACGTTCCATCAAGGTTTTGGCGGCATACCTTGAGCGCAATCCCGAAGCGTTGATCCGCGGCAAGGGTAAATCAAAGAGGAGGTGAAAAAATGAAAGGATTTTTATTGCGACCAAAATACTTGGCAATCATGATCTGTTGGCTGGCATTGGCAGGCTGTTTGGGAGGCCCATCGGCGCCGACAAACTTTTATATGCTCAGCGCCTTGAGTCCTACACAGGCCGGGACATCGGCGGCAACCGCAGAAGGTCGCATCCGTATCGGCCTTGCAACCGTGGTGGTTCCCGAATATTTGAATCGAAATGAGATCGTCGTCAACCTGGATAATACGCTCTATCAGCTGGCAGAGTTTAATCAGTGGGCCGAGCCACTGAACGATAACCTGACACGGGTGCTTGCAGAAAACCTGACAAATCGGCTGCGCGACGATTCCATTGCTGTTTTTCTTTCTTCAGATAGCTCGATTCCGCTTGACTATCGGCTGGAGGTTGATGTGTTGCGCCTGGACGGCAATTTGGGGGATCAGGTTAGGCTGGTTGCTCAATGGGCGCTTTTGGAAGCTGAGGAAGACGATTTGATACTGATGCGACGATCGGATTATCAGGAGCCGGCCGCGGACACCACATACAAAGGACTAGTATTGGCAAAAAGCCGAACCGTTGAAAAATTGAGCCAAGACATTGCCGCAGCCATCAAAAAGGCACTGGCAAACTAAAGATGACCCTCCTTCGCCGAAAAGGCTACGGAGGGCATGCAGAAGGCAGTACACAGAGAAAAGACTTACAGACCTCGTTGAATAGTTTACTGGTTTACTGGTTGATTGGATAAATTGTAGTCATGAATTCAGTATGTTAAGATTGTTGAAACACCAAGTGTCCAATTGTTTTGAAATTATGGGATAAATCCATATTTGCAACCACTTAACTATTCAACTAATCAACCAATGAACGATATCTATAGTTTTTAATTATTGGGTTGCAAGGAATGAGATAATCGATTGCGGAAAATGGATGATAAACCGAAACCGATCGTCTGTAGTTGGCTAAGACTGGTGTTTTCGCCTAAAGGGATCTGGTGCTTTTTCCCAGGAATTTTGGGGGTATTTTTCGTATATTGGGCTGAAGCTAATGGTTATCAGGCTTTGATCCTGAAAGCGTATCATGAACGCATAGCCATCGGTTTGATGGGTGTTGCGACCGTACTTTTTCTGATGCGTGCGGTTTGCTACCGGATGGAGATTGACTTCATCCTATCTGCCATGTCTGTGAATTTTCTTTGTCGCGAAATTCATTTTGAGGCTACTGATAATGCAGTGGTTATCATTGCCGGCCTGGTTTTATTCTGGGTTTTGCTCCGTTTTTTGGCGGATTAGGCATTTATAATTTGGTTCTTGCTTTACTGATAACGAAGGCCAAATTAAAAAGATAGAATACCACAAATCTTCAATCTTCAATTGACAAGGTCCACTTTTTCCGAGCGCAATCCCTGAAAAAGCTTAATGCCTGAACTATTACAAATTTGAGAAATAACCTGTGACGATACAAAGAAAAATAGTTATCGCCATTATTGCATGTTTACTTGGCGTTTCAATTCTGCTGCTCGCCGTCGCCATCATTGCGCCGAAGGTGGTCGATTCGAAAGCGGTAAGAGACAAGGTGCGCAGTGAAATAAAAGAAACAGCCGGTGCCGAAATAGACTTCAAGCACCTGGTTCTTAATTTTTTTCCTCACCCCCATGTCATCGTTAGCCAGGTCGAGCTGTCCATACCCCCGGGTGTCAGGGGAAAGGCGGCTTCCATCAAAATCCAACCCAAAATTTTGCCCCTTTTGCTGGGAAAGATGCAAATCGCCGGCCTCCATCTCGAATCAGCCGAACTCGATTATACGCTCCCGCAAAAGCCCGCCAAGGGAAAAACCACTCCACCACCCATCTCAATTTATAATCTGGCAAAAAGGATTCAGTCCATCGTCGCAGGCCTGCCGGAATTCAAAATACCGGACCTCGATTTTCAGGTTAACAACAGCAGCGCAAATCTGTTCATCGGCGAACGGAAATTTCTGGAACTTACAGAGGTTAATTCCCATTTGGAAGGCCCGCCCGCAGAACGAAAAATATCTGTCAGCTGTAAATCCAATCTCTGGCAAGACATTTCCATGAGCGGCCTGCTGAATACAAGAACCTTTAAAGGCAGCGGTCAGATTCAATTGACTCAATTTCGACCCCAAGGCCTGGTTGCCGATCTGTTTCCCCATTTTCCCATGCGGATAACGGATGCACCCGCCAATTTAACGATCGATTTTAAAACGGATGGACCCGGGCAGTTGCAGGCAAAGTTAAATGGGTCCAGCCCCTTCATAAAATTTCGATATGCCAAAGAAGCGCTGAATATTAAAAACACCCGCATCAAAGCCGCCATTCAGGTCGATAAAACCTCAGTCAACCTGTCGCTGGCGGAACTGGCCCTGGATAGCCCGCAGCTGACATTATCCGCCAATTTGGCGCTCGCCCAGAGCACCCCACCGCTCAGCCTGGAGGTTAAGGGCAGCCAAATTGAAGTTGCCTCCACGCGGCAGATGGCCCTGGCACTTTCCGGAAAAAATGATGTTGTCAAAGATATTTTCGAAATTGTTAAAGGCGGCAGCGTCCCGTCAATCACCCTAAAGGCCCAGGGAAACTCGCTCAGCGATCTGGGAAATTTGGATAACATGGTCATCCGGGGACAGATGCGAGACGGCGAAATTACCATCCCCGATATCCAGCTTGATCTGACGGACGCCGCCGGAGAGGTTGTCATTGCACGGGGGATACTGGAAGGGCAAAACTTACAGGCTCGCCTGGGAAATTCATTGGGGCAAAATGGCCGTTTAAAATTGGGCCTCATTGGGGATGTGGCGCCGTTTCACCTGGAAACAAATCTGCGGGCGGACCTGTCAGAGCTGCCGCCGATCCTCGAGCGTCTGGTCGATGATAAAAATTTTCAAAAAGAGCTTGCCCTGCTAAAAGAACTGAAAGGCAGCGCCAACGGCAAACTGGTGCTGGGTGAGGATACTGGCAATGTGAAGGTGAAGGTGGAAGCTTCAAATATTCAGCTGAGCGCCCATTACGGTCGGCTTCCCCATCCGCTGCAAATCATCGGCGGCAATTTTAGCTATGATGAAAACCGAATCGGTGTGCGACAATTAAGCGGCAAGCTGGGAAAATCCTCTTTTTCAGATCTTTCGGGCGGCGTGGGCCTGGGAAAAAATCAGGATCTGGCGATTAGATCCGGCCAATTCGGCCTCCTTTTGGCAGAGATCGTTCCATGGCTCGCATCGTTTGATAAGATGCGCGAAATCTCTAAATTCTATGGCGGCGGCAAAAGTATCATGACCCTATCTCAGGTAACGGTGAAGGGTCCCCTGTTCAGCCCCACAAAATGGCATTTTAACATATCCGGTGATGTCAAGGACCTGGTGCTAAAAAATATGCCCGGACGTCCGGCACCGTTGACCATCGCCTCTGCAAAATTCAACGCCGATCCGCATACGTTTAATTATACTGATGGTCAAATAAGCATGCTGGATAGTGCCTGGAAAATATCCGGTGCGCATAAGGACTATTTCAAGGGGATTGATAAAGACGTCAGGCTAAAGTTTGAAGCCCGCCTGGGAGCGAAATTCGTCCAATGGTTTTCCAAATCTTTCGACTTGCCTGATGAGATGCACATCCGGCCGCTAACCCTGTCAACATCTCATCTAAGCTACGTTCGGAATGGGGAAAAGACCATTTCGGCAGATCTTGTCATACAGGACGGACTTAAGATTTCAGCGGACCTCGTACTGGGTTCCGATAAAATGGCCGTTAAAAAACTGTTCATTCAGGATAAAGCATCCCGGGCAACCCTGGGGATATCTTTTTACAACGATATAATAACACTTTCGTTTAAAGGGAATTTGCACAAAACGACCTTAGACCAGCTTACAACTGGAAACCCATGGCTGGCCGGCTGGCTGGAGGGCGATTTCAATGCCCATATCAATATGAAACATCCGCTGAAATCCGCAGCCTGGGGCGAGCTCAAGGGCAAGGAGATTATCTATCCCTGGAAACCGGACACCCTGCTGAAAATAAACAACGTTGCGGTGACTGCGACCACACATAAGATCAACCTGCAATCGGCGGATCTAGCCTTCAGCGGCAATCGCCTGCATGCCGCCGGAAATATGACGCGATCGGCCCAAAGCGTGTTGGTTGATATGGACATCACCGCCGATACCGTCGACCTGAATCATCTGATTCAGGCACTGAAAAACAGCAGTGAGACCAACGGCGGGGGGAAACCCCCCAAATCCCAATCTATTCCGGTACAGGGAAATATTCGTTTCAAAATCGAGCGGTTCAACATCGGTAAGTTCACCTGGAACCCGCTGCACGCTGATATCAGCCTGAATAACGACACGGCCGAGGTTAGCCTGAAAAAGGCGCTCCTATGCGGTATCTCCACGCTGGGAACCCTCAACGTGACGCCGCCAAATATTGAGTTTGACCTTGAAGCTGTCGCCCAAGATCAGAAACTGAATCCCGCCAAGACGTGTTTGGTGGGCGAAACCTTCAAAGCCGATGGAACCTACAATTTGAAAGGCCGGTTTCAAGGGCGCGGTAAGGCAGAAGATCTGATTAAAACGGCAACCGGACAGGTGGAGTTTACGGCCAAAGACGGACATATCTATCACGATGTCATCCTGATTGAAGTGTTAAAATTTCTGAATCCGCTCGATGTGTTCGAAGGTCGGGCAAACCTAAAGGATATGGGGAAAAAGGGGTTTGGCTATCATTCGTTTGGGGTGAAGGCCAAGTTGCAGGACGGCAAGCTTAGCTATGAAGAGGCCGTTTTGCATGGTCGACCCATGACCGTCACCGCGGCCGGGGTGCACGATCTGCAAAACGGGCGGTTCGATCTAACCCTGCTGGTGGCCCCCCTGGTAACCCTGGATCGGATTTTCGAGCACATTCCGCTGATCGGCGGCATTCTTGACACCTTGGATACCATCCCGCTCAGTGTAAAAGGTAGTTTGGATAATATTCACACCTACCCGCTGGCACCGTCAGCCGTTGCCTACGAGCTGGCAGAGATGATGAAAAAAACCGTCGAGAGACCGATAAACCTCATTCATGGGGGTAAGGCGCCAGAAAAAAATAGCAAAGAAGGGGAATGAGAACCATGACAAAATAATACATTTTTCTTAAGGACTATGTCTTGATATTTACGCAAAGCCGATGGTAACATCAGGGGCGGCTGAAAATGAGCAGCAAAATCATTTCACAATTTTTTTATACAGCGGCAGAAGCATCCTCCCTTATCTCATCATCAATAACGCTGAGGGTTGGAGCTCAGACAACAAAAACAAATTTAAAATTGGAAAGGAGAAGTTCGATGAAACGTCATTTAGTTTTGGTTACATTGGTAGTTGGGATGTTCGTGATCAGCCTTATTGCCAGTCAGAGTGTGACGGCCCAGGATACAAATCTTGCAGTCGGCCTGGGTATCGGAGTCGCACCGGATTACGAAGGATCCGAAGACTATCAAGCCGTGCCGCTACCCTTTGTCAATGTGAGGTGGTCCAATCACATGTCGCTCAATTGGCTGGGCAATAAGGTCAAAGCCAATCTGATTCCATCTCCCATCTGGCGGGGCGGGGTTGTCGGTGAATATATCGCGAAGCGCGATGACGTTGACAACGACCGGGTTGACGATCTGGAAGATGTGGACGCCTCCCTTATGTTGGGCGCCTTTTTCGGGTTTGAATATGAAAACTGGAGTGCCGATCTCGAAGCCATGGCGGATGTGGCCGACGGCAATGACGGTACTATCGTTCGGCTCAACGGCGGTTACAGGATCCCCATCGATCAGGCCTGGAACCTTTCTTTGGGGGCTTTCACCACCTGGGCCGATGATGACTACATGGAAGCTTACTTTGAGATCGACAACAGAGACTCAGCGCGCAGCGGTCTGAGTACGTCTGATGCCGATTCAGGATTCAAGGATGTGGGACTGAACCTTGTGGCTTCATTTAGCCCCTGGCAGCACTGGGGCTTTATGGGCCTGATAAGCTACAAGCGGCTGCTGGACGACGCGGAAGACAGCCCGGTGGTGGACGATGAGGGCGATGAAAATCAATTGGTGGGTGGAATTTTGGTGACCTACCGCTTTTAGCGATCCTGTCTGATCGGTTGTCATCGATCAGTTGAAATTATGGATTACTTTAATCAAAAGAACTCCTCGCAGCTCTGCTGCGGGGAGCTTCATTACTAGATTTGCTCAGCGTTAACCACGCCCCTGGATTTAACTTTGGTCGGGTCACTTCCAAGATTGTCAGGAATTATATTCAGGCCATTATAAGGATATCCGCTTGAAAAAATTATGCATATGCTTTGCAGTGTTTTTGGCATTCTTGGTTTTAGCGACTGCGATGACGGCATCGGCCGAAGACGCGTTGAAGATCGTCTATAACGTGGGTTTGGCGCCGCTTAAGTTTGAAGATACTGATTCGCGTCCGACGGGGTTATTTCCGGATTTGTGGCGGCTGTGGGCTCAAAAAGCAGGTAAAAAGATCGAGTTTGTCAGGGCGGAGTCTTTTGAAGAATCGTTGCAGCTGCTTAAAGACGGCAAAGTCGATCTGAATGCCGGTCTTTTCAGGACTCCGGAGCGTGAGGAATTTCTGGATTATTCAGAACCGCTGTTAGCCCTCGACTATTACCTATTCACCCACCCGTCGGTCCATCCGATCAAATCGTTGGAAAAAACATCGGGCTTTATCGTCGGTATTCAGAAGGGCGGGTATACGGAACAATTTGTGCGCGCCAAAGTGCCTGCGAACCGAATTGCTGTCTATGACCGTTTTCAGGATCTCTTGCGGGCCGCTCTGGAGGGTGAAATAAGGGTATTGATCGCAACCGAGCTGAGCCTTTTTTACTACCTCAAAGAAAACTTCCTGATCAACATATTCGAACACGATCGAGACCATCCGCTGTACACCCAGGTGTATTACACGGCGACTAAAAAAGGAAACCGGGCGCTTATTCAACAGGTCAATGATGGATTAAAGGCCATCGGCAGCGAAGAAAGAAAGCAGCTGGAGAATAAATGGATCGTCAGGGATTTTCAAGATGTACCCCAAGAATCGAAGGTCGCTCTCTCGGAACAAGAGAAGATTGTATTAACCGATGCGGAAAGGCAATGGCTGGATGCCCACAAAAAGATCGTGGTCGGTGGCGAGATGGATTGGGCGCCCTTCGATTTTGTCGACGAGACGGGAGCGTACGCAGGACTGGCGAATGACTACCTGAAGATCATTGGCGAAAAACTGGGCATCGAGGTGGAAATCATCACCGGTCCCCCCTGGGATGATCTTTTGGCCATGATCCGTCGCCAGGAGATCGATGTGCTGCCGGCCATCTATCACTCTGATGAACGCGAATCTTTTGTCAATTTCACCACCCCTTACCTCAAGATCACCGAGTTCATCTTCGCCCGCAGCGACAATCAAACCATTTCCAGTTTTACGGACTTGAAAGATAAAACCACCATCGTGGTAAACGGCTATATCATTGAAAGCTATCTGCGTTCGAACTACCCGGATTATGATCTGATAACGGCCCCCACGATCCAGGATGCGCTCAAAAAGCTCATAACCGGGGAAGCCGATGCGTTTATCGGCGATATCATTTCGACATCCTACAATATCAAGGAACTTTCGCTGGTCGGCATCAAACCCATCGCGCCGGTCACAGATGAGGGGCCAACGATCCATATGGCAGTCCGCAAAGATTGGCCGATTTTGAGAAATTTGATCGATAAAACGCTCAAAGCGATACCGGAGGGGGAGCGCGATGTCATTAATAGCCAATGGATTTCATTTGCCGAAAAAAAGATCGTGCAAAGCCTCGGTAAAGTCACCTTAACGGCCGAGGAACAGAACTGGGTCAATCAGCACCCCGTGATCCGGGTGCACAATGAAAAAGACTGGCCGCCGTTTAATTATTTTGAATACGGCAAACCGCGGGGGCTGTCCATCGATTACATGAATCTGGTGGCCGAACAGCTGGGCATCAAAGTCGAATATGTGACCGGGCCCAGCTGGAACGAATTTTTGGAGATGGTAAAGCGCAAAGAGCTGGATGTCATGCTCAACATCGTCAAAACTGAAGATCGCCTGAAATACCTGCTGTATACTGAGCCTTACATCAAAAATCCCAATGTCATTGTCAGCTCACAGGCAAGCCCCTATGAAACCATTCAAGCGCTTTTCGGCAAGACCGTGGCCTTTCCCAAAGGCTTTTTTTATGAAGAGGTGTTGACCAAGTCCTTTCCTCAAATCAAGCGACTGCCGGTGGAGGATACCCTGGCTAGTCTCAAAGCGGTCGCCTTCGGCCGGGCGGATGCGGCCCTGGGTGAGGCGGCCGTGGTGCGAACCCTGATCAATAAAAATTTCATATCCGGCTTGCAAATTTCAGGCGAGACGAATATCGGGGATCCCGACCTGACGAATCTGCGCATCGGGGTTCGGGATGATTGGCCGCTGCTGCATTCCGTGCTAATGAAAGCCATGGCCGCTGTTGGGCCGCAGGAAATGAATCAAATCCAGCAAAAGTGGATTGTGACCGCTTTGGATACCGCCGCCGCGCCACCAACGGCCGTCACCCTTTCATACGGCCGCCTGATTGCTTATGGCATCGCCGTTTTTCTGGCTCTCAGCCTGCTGGCCTGGATATTGATCAAAACGGTTAAAAAAGAACAGATTGCCGTTAGTTTTGGGTCGCGCTGGTTTCGCGGACTTGTTCTGGCCGGTTTGAGCATTTTTATCATCATTGTCTGCCTGCTGGGCTGGTTTACGCTGGAGAAGAATAAGGAAAATATTCTGGAGGATATCGCTGATAACCTCACGGAAATTTTAAATACCGCAGATAAGCGGCTCAACCTGTGGGTGGCGCAAAGAACATCTTTCCTGAAACTGATCGGGCGCGATCCGGAGCTGGTGACGCTGACCAAACGCCTGCTGGCCGTCACACCCGACCGTGAAAGTCTGTTGGCCTCCGATGCCTTGCGCGAGACACGGGCGTTTTTCAAAACCAACAAGGATATTTTTACAAATATCGGTTTTTTTATTATCAACACGGATGATATCAGCATCGGGTCCATGCGGGATACCAATATCGGTACCCGCAATCTCATTTCACTGCAGAGGCCGGATCTGCTCAGGCGGGCATTTGAGGGCGAGATCCTGTACGTACCGCCCATCGAATCCGATGTGCCCCTGGGGAAAGGCTCCAAAGCAGGCGGGACCCGGAATCCATCCACCAAGTTCTTTATCGGGCCCATCCGGGACCCCAGTGGACAAATCATTGCGGTAGTGACCCTGCGGGTAGACCCTTCGGAAGATTTATCACGGGTTTTATCTTCTTTAGAGATGCGCAATACCTTTGAAACCTATGCCTTTAACGAGCATGGTGACCTGCTCTCGGAAAGCCGGTTTGACGAGCAGTTACGCCGGATTGGACTGATCGGAGAAGATCAAGGCAGTGCCGCCAACCTTGCGATTCGAGATCCCGGGCTCAACCTGGTTAAAGGCCTGCAACCCAAAATCGAAAGATCTAAACAGCCCTTAACGCGCATGGTTGTCCGCACGGTTCAGTTGAAGCTCGATATGGAGAAGGCCGGTCAAACCTATGGCCACTCGAAAATCGGAATCGATACCAAAGGATACCGGGATTATCGCGGGGTGCCGGTCTTGGGCGCCTGGCTTTGGGACGCCAATCTGGGGCTGGGCCTGGCGACTGAAATCGATGTGGCTGAAGCGATGTCCAACTATCATCAGATACGACGGACGGTTTTCGGGATTTTGGGATTTACCCTGCTTTTATCTGTTAGCGTGGTATTGCTGGTTCTGATACTGGGCGAACGCACCAGCCATGCGCTGATGAAGGCGCGCGACAATCTGGAGGCAAAGGTTGACGAGCGGACAGCCGAATTGCAGGAAAACCAGCAGCAGCTTGAGGCCGCGGTGGAACGCTCCGGCCTGTTGCTGGATTCCGCGGGGGAGGGAATCTTTGGCGTCGACCTGGACGGGACCGTGGCGTTCATCAATCCGGCCGCCAATCGAATGCTGGGATACGAATCGGATGAACTCCTTGGACAGGAGGTCCACCAGAAAATTCACCATTCCCATGCGGATGGCAGCGGCTATCCAAAAGAGGAGTGCCCGATGTACCTGTCCCACGTCGATGGAACCGATCATCACGTCACCGATGAGGTGCTCTGGCACAAGGACGGCACACCGTTTCCGGTGGAATACACCAGCATGCCGATCAAGAAGAACGGCCAACGACTGCAAAAGATATTAGACACCAGCCCGGTGGGTGTCGGCATCTCCACCGAGGGCGTTGTTCGCTTCGCCAACCCGCAGTTTCCCGAGCTTTTTTTTAGCGGGAAGGGGCAGGATGCGCAGGAGGCCTATGTCAATCCGAAAGACCGGGAATACATTGTGAAAGAACTCGAAAAATCTGGCATCGTTCGCGATTATGAGTTACAGACCTACGGCCGCGATCGGGAGATCCGGGACACCCTGGCAACATTCATCCGTACCGAATACGAAGGCCAAACCGGTATTCTTTCCTGGATGGTGGACCTCAGCGGCCTGAAGGAAGCCGAACAGGAACTGAAAGCCAAATTTGATGAGTTGGCCCGATTCAGGCGGTTGGCCATCGGCCGCGAACAAAAGATGATTGAATTGAAAAAGGAAATCAATGAACTCCTGCAAACATGCGGACTGTCGGAAAAATACAAAATCCACTGAGGGAGAAAACCAAC
This sequence comes from uncultured Desulfobacterales bacterium, assembly GCA_945787595.1. Next base: position 10,882 of record CALZJV010000180.1, read on the forward strand.
AATGCTGAAATTATTGTTCTTCCTATTTTCGCAAACTTTTTTTTGGCTAAAGCGCTGTGGGCGGGTGTTGTGCTCCCCTGCCGTTTTTATCGCGATAACTGTGTCAACCGTTCAAGCCGAAAAGGCCTGGTATCCGGTAGAAGTCGATGTATGGAATCCCCCATTTAATGAGCTGCGTCAGCGGGAGAAAAAGCTCTATACTCCCCTGGAGAGGGCGCAAAAAAAATGGCGCATCCGCGTCTTTATTCCCCATCTCAAAGATGCCTACTGGTTGGGGGTCAACTACGGGCTGATCGACGAGGCTCGCCGTCTGGGTGTCAGCCTTTCGATTTACGAGGCTGGCGGTTACGACCATCTCGAGGTTCAGCGTCGTCAGATCGAGGAAAGTCTCAAAGAAAAACCGGACGGCCTGATCATCGGTGCCATTTCTCTGGACGGCCTCAACGATATGGTAAAAAAGGCCTCTGACCAGGGAATCCCGGTGTTGGATTTGATCAACGGCATGTCCTCACCACTGATTGCCGGCCGTGCGGCCGTTTCCTTCTGGGACATGGGTTACCAGGCCGGTAGTTATTTGCAGCGTCTGCAAAATAAGAACGGCAAACCCATGAAGCTTGCCTGGTTTCCCGGGCCCGAGGGTGCCGGTTGGGTTGCCGCCGGTGATGCGGGCCTCCGTAAGGCAATCGAGGGAAGCGCGATCGAAATTCTGGACTCACGCTATGGCGACACCGGCAGTGCGGCCCAGGCAAAGCTGATCGAAGCCGCGCTCAACCGGTATGCCGACGATCTTGACTGCATCGTGGGCACCGCCGTTAGCGCTGAAGCTGCCGTAAAAATCCTGCGCAAAGGCGGGCTGGTAGACAGGATAAAAATTCTTTCGTATTACTACAGTCCGGGCGTGCATCGCAGCATCCGCCGGGGTGACATCACCGCAGCGCCCAGCGACCTGACGGTGCTGCAGGCGCGCATCGCGGTCGATGTCATGGTACGGATACTCGAAAAGCGGGACTATTTTAAGCACGTGGCGCCCAGAGTACAAGTCGTAGACAGCAGCAACATCCGTGTCTGGGATACCTCGACGACACTAGCACCAAGGGGATTCAGACCTATTTTCAGCATAAACGAGTAGGGTAGATCTGAACAGTAGCTACGATTTACAGACTGTTTATAAAATGGATTTCGCGGCAAGCTGCCGCTCCCAAAGGTGATAATGTCAAATGAGCACTGAAACCTTCAAGTTGAGGTTAGGATTCTGGTTATGAAAACCGCATTAACCTGGATTTTACTGATTCTTTTGGCCGTCGGGGGCATCGGAGGAACCTTTGCTTTAAGTGAAGCATTCCGCAGCGATGCCAGGGAAGCATGGGAAATGGAGGCCTCCCAGGCAGCCCAGTGGCTTTCCGGCACGCTTCTGGGATGGCTGGAGGAAAGCTATGCACCATTGTCCGGTTTGGCAATCCTTTTCGAAAATTCGCGCGAGGTCACTGAGATCGAGTTTCTGGGTGCCACGGATGCCTTGGAAGCCCGTGCCACCTCCTTTTTCCTCGATGCCAAGGCCGTCGCGCGCCCACGGGGGGACGGCGAAGAATGGTCGATCGAATTTTCCAATGATCCCCTGGGACCGTTGTCACCGGACACGCCCTTGAGCCGGCATCCGGTGATTCTCGATACTATCAAGGTTGCCGTCGACAACCCGGACCAGATTATGCTGGGCCCTCCGTTCTCCAGTGAGGAGGGTTTACGCTATTCCCCGGCGGCGCTTGCCATCCAGGATGATAGCGGTCCGCTGGTCGTCATCGGTCTGGTCAATTACGGCGCCATCGTCAAGGGGCTATTCGATATCCACAAGGTGGATGGACTGCAACTCCAAATTCAAGGGCGCTTCAAGGAGATAGATGGTCCCGGACCCCAGCGAGTGGTTATCGGCAAGCCGCTTCCCGAAGCTTTGCACGCGGTGACGACCCGGACCGTCAGCGCCGGTGCAGATCTGTCTATCACCTGGCAGATGGACAAACGCTTTAGCAACGGACCCCAGAAAGCTCTGGCCAATTTTACTTTTATGGGCGGGATTGGGAGCACCATTCTCTTCGTTTCGTTAATTGGATTGCTGTTGCAGCGGAATTGGACGATTACGAAAAAAGTCGAGGAAGCAACCGATGAATTGGCCGAAAGCCGCCAACGCCTCGACCTGGCTCTGGCCTCCTCCGGAATCGGCACCTGGGATTGGAATATCGCTGATGACACCCTTTCCTGGGACGACGCCCAGCACCGGATCATGGGCACCGATCCTACCGCAGGGGAACGTGATCTGGCAAGTCTGGTCAAAATCATCCATCCGGAGGATACCCAAAAGGTCGAATCCGAAATAAATACAGCCTTTGCAGAAGACAAGGATTATGTCAGTGAGTATCGATTTATAAGACCGGATGGAGAAGTCCGCACCCTGGAGGCGCGCGGATATGTGATCAGAGATGCGGGCGGTCAACCGCTGCGAATGATCGGCACGAGCATGGACATCACCGAGCGCAAGCAGGCCGAAGAAGAGTTGGAGAAACTATCTCAGGCTGTCGAACAGAGCCCGGCGTCGGTGGTGATTACCGATCTCAGGGGGACCATCCAATATGTCAACCCTAAGTTCTGTGAGGTCACCGGATATACCGTCGCAGAAGCCCTCGGACAAAACCCCCGCATCCTAAAATCCGGTCACACGCCTTCGGAAGTCTACCTGGAACTATGGAAGTCCCTTAAAGCCGGATACGAATGGCGAGGGGAGTTTCAAAATAAAAAGAAAAACGGTGAGCTTTACTGGGAGTCCGCCACCATCTCAGCGCTTAAGTCCAGTGACGGCTCAACCGCTCACTACCTAGCCGTCAAGGAAGATATCACCGAACGCAAGCAGATGGAGGAGAGCATCCGCGAAAAGGAGGCACGGTTCCGCGGGTATTTTGAGCACAGCCAGGTCGGGATGGCGGTCACTTCACCGACCAAAGGATGGGTTGAGGCCAATGATCAATTGCAGAGAATGCTTGGCTATACGCTAGACGAGCTGCGTCAAATGACCTGGGTCGAGCTGACCCATCCCGAAGACCTCGATGCGGATG